>CAZLTR010000007.1:26247-37265 GCA_964562415.1 uncultured Hyunsoonleella sp.
TGGTAATACAAATTATGTTCGTTTACCAATTCGCGTAAGGCTTCGGGGTTAGCCATACCCGCACCAGGTTCATCAATAGCTTCTTCTATTAAATCTTCTAATATATCACTGGAATCAATCACACTTTGCTGTAGTGTTAAGGTCTCTATTTCAGATGCTCCAGCATCTAATAACCGTACATTAATTTGTAAATTTCCTAAAGCCTCTGCATCATAAAACAATTCGCCATGCGGTGTACTAAAGGTTTCTACAGCCCCACCTTGCGATGTTACCGTCCACGAAAAGCTATTCACATTATTAGCTAAGGCATTGTCTGTAACAAAAACAACATATTGATATTTACGGTCTACAATTAAAGGCGACGATGCGCAAGACACCAAACTGCATGAGCTAGCAGCATTGGTAACGGCTTGACCTAGATCTGAGATCGTGAAGGAGGCAGGGATTCTGCTTTCTGTTTTTCGAACGGCCATAATATTATAGTTTTCGTTTTAGAGATAATGAAGAGGTCCAACGTGGATATGCCATTCCTCTTGCTAGGGTATAAAATCTAGAGGGTATTACATCCCAACTGTTCAATACTGCCCCTATAGTAATTAATAAGATGCCACAAATGCTCAACCAATTGGCAGACACTTTAAAAACGGTCCAAATTACAATACAGCCTCCTAAAAGACTACACACCAAAGGCAGGTACCAACGCCGCTGCTTCGCCCTGCGAAACACAGCATGAAGGTGCCAACTTAATAAGAGTATCAATACGGGAAGTAGTATTCTGTGGTACTGTAACACGCTTGTAGAAGATATCCCCAACGCACTGAGGTAAGCTGCTACACAAAGCGGACATTTTGGAAAAAAAGCAATTAGAATGGCATAGCCTATAGACACCCCTGTAGACCACTTATGCCGTAGCTTGGTATAAGGGGTCTCTTTTTGATTTAAAATCTTCTTAAATGATTTAGAGACCTGTTTTGCCTCCCATTCTAAAGATGAGATTTGTTGTTTGATAACACCAAACTTATCAAACATAAAAAAATTAACCGTGTGCTGGTTAACAAGGCCATTATTAAAATTAACTCCTGGCTGTAAACACCCTAACAAATGAGACATTCCAGAGACTACCCTTAAACATTTGGCCTGCTCATGAAGAACAAATCCTCTGCGTTGGGCAAAGGCTTCCATTCGAAAAGGCAAATCGAAAGCACCATCGAAACTTACTGCTAATAGCTGTACTTTTTGGGTAATCCCTTCGGTTTTCAAAACGGTTTGTAGACGTCCAAGTCGTGTCATGGTTAAGGAACAACGGTAAACATTATCGCAACGCGTATAAAAAAAAGTTAACAGCGATGGCCTAGCCTTCATAAGTTCTGAAAGCTTATAAAACTCTCCGTTTTGGTCTTGAACTTTAATATTTGAAAACGAATAGTTCACATTTATAAACTGTCTTTTGCGCGCCGTAGGAAATGTACAGCAATCTGAATTTATTGCCGCTATTGGTGCATTATGTTTCGCTTTTTGTAAAGCCATAATGCTCTGCGCTATCATTTGGTTTTGTGTCGATAAACGTGTTTCTGTTGTTAACTGTTGTAGCACTGCTTGAGATATTGGCAGCACTTCTGAAAACATTTCAATAGTATGTAAGAGCTCTTCTAAAGCAGAACGCCCATGGTTATTTTGCCAGTCTGGTTTGAATTGCTCAAAACAAACGGTATCATCATCGTACTGCATACGCTGTACCGTTTGTAATAATGCATACATTAGTGTGGTATTGGGGTGTTTTACGCCACGTAAGCCAATTGCAGCACCTGCGATTACATACGGGCTATTAGAGGTATCTAATTCATCTAAAAAAGCGGCAATAGCTTTATGAGGCATCCCAATTTGAGCAAATGCTGCCATAAGATATCCTCGAATTCGAATCACAGCATTAGAACTGCGCTGTTTATATACAGCATGCTCATGGCGTAACAGAGGCACCAATGCCGTAGCTCTCTTTTTAGCACGCATACGGTCTATCCACGCTGCCACATCATCGTCACTGCGTTCTATAAACTTAGTTTCTATGTCTTTAAAAAAACCGACCATGCTACTCCTTTTTAGGTTTTGTTTTGTCTATATAAAGTCTTGACAATCGCTTTAACTTTGGAGATTTCCGTGCACTTTTTAAGCGTTTCAGGCTATCTCTAAAAGCAGCATCATTTTGAAGTTTCCCCAAGTTGGTTTGCTTCATAAGGCTATTTAAACACAAAATGCGCATATCTTCATCTTCCTTGTCATCTACTACAATTTTTTTGGCTATAGTTTCAAAAGCATAGGGGTCTTGAGCTTGTAAGCCATTAGCACTACTCATTCGCAAGGTTTTAGGCATCGCCTTATCGATCGCTACGGCTTCTAACACATCCTTAGAGTTGGTGTCGTTAGAAAGCGCTAAAATCGCTTCATTTTTTTCTGTAATAGTGGCTTTATCTTCTTGAATGATATTTCGTAATAGAGGGTAATGTTCTGCATGTAAATCGTAGCTTAAAAACTGAATGGCTTTAGCGCGATTTACAATATGAGGTGATCCCGATTGAATCTCTTCTATTAGTTTTCGTTGTACAAATTCGTCTTTCTCTATGGCCAATTGTTCAGCGGCCCTAGAGCGCAAATCTGGATTCTCGTCTGTTAATACCTGTCGTAACGCACTCATAAATTCGGCTTTACTGGTAGAAAATTGGTTCGAACTAAATGCATCGGCCTGTAAAACACTAAGCGCAGCCATGCGTACCTTGGCTTGGTCTTGGGCATTCTGTAATATCTGAAGAGCGGTTTCTTCAAGTAAAACTTCGGTAGCTCTCCCATCGTTCAACCGATTTAAAGCAAGTACTCGCAATTCGATATCTTGGGTCTCATCTAAGGCCAGTGTTTTCGCTTTTTCATACAATTCTGGGTTTTGAAGTGACGACATAATTTTTAAGGCCTGTTTTAACGTTTGCACATCGTTAGTAGCACCAAAAACAGCACGCTGCTCCTGATCTTTAAGACGCTGCGCCGCAATACGATCCCGTAGCTCTTGTACATATTTCTCTTTATCAGTCATAAGCTTCCTTATATAAATGGGACATCATCGTAATTAAAATTGAGTTCATCGCCTTCGGTTCTTCCTATATAGTCTATAGTCTCTCCTACGGTTACCATCGCCGATGGCAGAGACGGAAAAGTTTGTGGCGGAAACGTTCCCCCTGGTGCTGTTGGCGGCCGTGTACCAGTTGTGATATTATTCCAAGGCCACATAGTGTCTGCAATATCATCGCCTGCGCGTGTGCTACTCCCTTTGGAGTAAGCATTAGCATTAGCCGCATCAAACCTATTATTAGCCAGCTGCCACAAGGCCCACATTCGGTCTACATTGCAATGCAGCATAAAAAATAAAGGATCTTGTGTTGCCGTACCAGGTGATCGAATAGGGCCTCCTGTAAAACTCACATGAGCACTTCCATGAGGATTGCCTTCCATATTTCTAAATCCCGAAAAACTGGCTCCTAAGGCAAGAGTTTGCGCTTCTGTTCGTAAACTGGGTGCGCCAGAATTTGTATTAAATCCAGGCTCACGAATAATGCCTGTTACGCCATTAATGGTCCACGATTGTAAGGGATTTGAAGCGGCCAATGCCACACGTCCAGCCCCGTTTGGTGTACCTCCCATGAATTGCGGTATAAATACATTTGGCGCGGTACGTTCAAAACGCCAATACGGCATAGTCACACTAGAATCTATACTTTGCAAGCGTCTTTCTATATCTAATACAAAAGCACGGTGCCAGGGTAAAAAAGAAGGCCGCCCGTGTATTTCGGAATCAGACAGGCCATTATGGCTGTCTAAAAAGTCCTGATATTCTGAAGTGTTACTATTAAAGGTGGCAAATGCTGTTAGGAAGCGGTTACGCTCTTGGTTGGTCAATACATTGGCATCTTTTCGAACACGAACCATAAATGTACGTTGGTGCAATACGTCGTTAGTACCTGCATCATGTACCGATACTGCACCGTCTTGATTATGAAAACTAGGGCTCCCAAATTTACCACCCATATAAAAATTCACTTCAGACCCATCTCCAGGTATTGTTAGCGCTAAGGTATCTTGATCGGCACCTCCAAAACTGTTGCGAAATATCGCTTGTCCTCCAGAGGCCTCTTCTCTGTTGCGTAAAATCACATCAAGATTAGGTTGGGGGTTATCTGTACGTCGTATACTGCACGTGGTTGGGGTCCAACCTACAAAGGCATCTCCTACTGTTGCGTTGTGAATCTTGATTTCAAAAGGTCCCGTAATCACTGTAAATGATGGTGGTGGCACATCTTGCGCCTGAGCCAAACCAGGATTGGCCACGTTGCCTTTTTTAGTCGTACTCCCCATATGAAAAAGCTTAGTGTTTTAATTTCAAAAGCTAACTGTATATATTGGATTTAAATCCCGTATAACTAAGGTTTAATTGTCCTTAATTTTCTCACAATTAAGCTTTCTCTAAATTCAAAAAAAATAGTTGATACCACAATCCCTAAAAATGGGGATTTTGTCTCATCGCACTTTTTAAAGCTCAATCACCTTTGAGGCTTCTTTAATTAATTGGGCCGTATTTTTTACTTTAAATTTTTCGATTAAATGTTTGCGGTGTGAAATGGCAGTATGATTGCTAATGAAGAGTTTTTGTGCAATTTGTTTGGAAGAAAATCCATCTGCGATAAGCATTAACACTTCTGTTTCTCTTGAAGAAATTAAGATAGGAACTGTAGCTTGTGTCCCTATTATTTTGGGCGAATCAACATCTAAACATTGCTCTATGCGCTCTTTCTCTGAAATGTCAAAGAAATAACTAATTGCTATGGTTTGGTTTTCAATTTTGTGTAGTGAAATTTCATGTCTAAGTAGCAGGGGCTTACCTTTAGCATCTATTACCGTATAACACAGCGATATGTTGCTTTGGTCTATAGGATGTTCTAAAAAGAAAGAGAGTTTATGTTTAATTTTTAAAAGCTTCTTTTTTCCTATTATAGAGAACCAAAACTGCCACCCTTTTTGAACCAAGGTTTTGTAATGACTCCCTAATACGTCTTGAAATTTCTTGTTGATGTACAAAAACTGATCATTGTCTATATGGTAAATACTAATCATCAAGTTTCTGCTGTGTTCACAGGTATGTATAAGCCTAGAAAATTTTGAAGCAAAAGTGCTGTTATTTGCGGTATACGATTTTAAAACTCTAACGTTTTGCCCCATGAATGAAACTGTTTTAATTTATAAAAAATAACAACCGAGAGTTTGTATTCGATGCGTAAGTATAGTATCTCTTACGCTATCACATCCATCAGATTATAGGCATCTATTATACCTACCTGATACCCCTATGCAGCTAAATCGTCTATACATTCTTTCTTAAGGCTCTTGACAATTCTTAAATCTAAATTTAAGAATTCACCATGTTCACCTGAAGTTTATATGCTTCTAGTACGATTGCAAGTTGCATTTAAGCTGTTCTATATCTGCTAATTAAAAGCACTTCTATTAGGGAATTTTAAAAATATAAAAAACAAACTGTATTTCAAAATCAAGTAGCCTGTTTATGAATTGTCTGTCATAAAATAGTGATTGGCAGATTATTTTATTTTAATAAAGAAACGAATGTATACGGCAAAAAACTGTTAGGCAGCTCTTTTAAACACAAAGCATCCCTATTTTTTATATCTTTAAAAATTAATATAGAACTCATCTTGACGCTTTAAATTAAAAGAACATTCTTTTTAATTTATTGGAGTTCTCAACTCGTACTTGCAACTTTAAATCGCATATTTTGAAAAAACAGGTCGTTTTAAATACAGTCTTACTATTAATTCCATTACTAATAGTAGTCTTTGTAAACGAATATTCCAGATTTAAATCTACAAACGATCACCACATAAGAAAAGGCATTACAGCCATAAATTCTAACATAAAAACGCCTAAAAAATGCAGTTGGTATTGCCATACAGATACGGGCTATTGTAAAAAGCACCACAGTAATTTTCTCAAACAGCATACCTCAAAAATAGATCCTCTTTATTTTGGTATTATAGGTGCATTACATTCTGCTGGAGATTACGGTTTAGCCAATATCATTTTTTTAGTGATTTTATGTCCAATGCTTATCTACATTTTATTAATAAGAAGTATCCATATGCAGCGAAAAATTAACGCCTTAAAACATAAATAGACTAATGGATATTATAAATTTCGTCTATGCATATTGTACTGATTTTGTCATAAATACGGCTAATCTATTGGGCACATCTTACTACGAAGTCAATACATTTATTTTCATTCTACTCTACCCCTTATTAATCATAGGACTTCTCTTTTTATTTATAATTCAAGTATTTAGACTAAAAAAAGCAAAAGTATCTTCTCTTAAATAGAAGCTGTTTTAACACCTACTACAAAACCGCAGACACAAATTACCGTAAAAATCTGTCAAAATAGATTTTATAATGATTTTTACTACATTTAGAGACACTAAACTTTAACAAACTAAATATGAAAAATTTTTTATTAACCACCACTGTTTGTATGGCGACATTATTAACCAGTTGCGAAACAGATGTACTAACCGAAACAGAAGACCTCCTTCAGGACGTCACTACTAAAGACCTTAACCCAGATGCAACGACACTAAGTTCGAAAACGGCTTCATCTAACAATTGGTATTATATTTTAAACAGAGAAAATGGGCAAAGCTTATCTGTAGAAACCTCGAATAACGATGTAGTCACATGGCCATATTGGGGTGGTAACAGTCAAAAGTGGTATCTTCAAAGCGTTGGAAATAATTACTTTAGGCTATCGCCTGGTCACAACACAAATTTGGCCTTAAATATTGCTGGAGCAAGTACGGGTAATGGTGGCGACGCTATTGTTTATGGTTATGTAAACCAGCATAACGAACATTTTAAATTTAACGATGTAGGTTCGGGATACGCCACTATAGTTCCCAGACATAGCAACAGGGTTTTAGATTATTACAGTAACTCTGGCGATGTTGTACAATGGGATTATTGGGGAGGCGACAAACAAAAGTGGATTTTAATTCCCGCTGGAGGAAATGGACAACTGTCATGGCGCTGGACCACTACTAACGTTCCTAGAACTGTAAGAGGACGAATTGAAACTGCTATGAATGCTGCCGTTGCAAGATACAACAAGTGGGGCAACTGGCCTAGACGTACGCTTACCGTAGAATACAACACTAATGTTCCTACTGCCGATGGGAACCCTAATGGGAATATTCGTTTTGGTAGTAATATAAATTACCAGTCGGAATGGGCAGCCCTTCATGAAATTGCCCATACTATGGGTGTAGGATTTTGGGAATCGCGTCTTATTAATGGTTCCAACAATTACGTTGGTGCTCATGCACTTGCAGTTTACAGGTCTTTCGAAGGTAAAAGTGCTAACATTTCAACGGGAGGCAGCCACTTTTGGAATTATGGCTTAAACTTCAACAATGAAGGCACAGAAACAAACAAAGAAAGACACGCACAAATCGTTTGGGCGATGCGATGCGATGGTATGATTACCTACTAAAAACATAGCTTCCAAGCTTATACATATAAAAGGTAACCTTACTAGTTTTGGTAATGTTACCTTTTTTTCATGACAGAGGTCTTAAGAAAAGTTGGGTAGCATCTCATTAAATATGTAATCTCCCGCATAGCGCCTTAACCACTTGATAATTATATCATACAAGGGGGCTAAAAATTTCTTTTTGTAAAAAAGAATAGATCACCCTATCCATTTTATGCCTTTCAATAGTATCATCCCAAAAACCTATAAGATCTTGCAAGAAAAACCGATCTGGTAATCGCTTAAGCAAAGGGGCTACTTCTACTCCATTAATAAATGCAATTTCACGACCAATGGAAGGCAAACAAATGGCTAGTCTTTCGTCCACATAATCTGATACGACACACATTTTTTTAACATATTTAATACCCTTAGCTAAAGTAAACTGTTGAGATAGCATTTCTTTTTTTAATGTTGAAGGGTATGTATGCTTTCCTAAATTTTGTTGTTCTAAGGCATTAGACAAATGCGTTTGGTAGAGGGCACTCTCGCTTTTACAATGCCACCGTTCATCAGAAAACAACACCCTTCTTTTATCCCAAAATGAATGTCCTGAAGCCCTACACGATTTATTATAAAATAATTGATTCATTACCACATGATTGGTCACAGTCTCTAAAAGTTTAGTTTCTAAATAACGCATCGCCAAATCAAAATCTCCTTTCACCGCCATCGTGTTAAAAGCTATTACAGCTTGTAAAGCATAACGCATTGCCTTTTCAACACCAGAAGAAGAAAGTGGATCGAGTGCAAATGCGGCTTCTCCTATTTTAAAGCAATGTGCTTCTATGGCCGTTGTATTCCAATACGGATAACTTAAAAAGGATTTTTCAAAACTACAAACATGCTCCCTTAGTTGTTTTCCAAAGTAAGATTGAGACAACAGCTCTTCTGTAGTTGGCTGCAAAGATTTCTTTATGGGATCGCAAAAGAAAATAAATCGCATTGTATCATTAGACAAAGTGGTGCCCCAAAGCCAAAAATTAGGATGAGCTTCTAAAAATGATTGTTTAGCAATGTGGTTATTTTTTAGTGCTATTGATTTTGCAAAGGTTGGCGGGGCTATATGGTATTTCACATCATTAGACACGCCTTGTTTTCCTGTGGCATCAAATATAAAATTTGCCCGAACTTTTAGATAAGGTCTTTTTGCTGAACTGCAATAAATGTCATAATGATCTTTATTATAAGTCATTTTTTCAGCACTAAACGGTTGTAAAACATCTGCCCCTTTTGCAACACACAATTGTAATAAGTCTTGATCAAAAGAAGCCCGATCGACAATTAAATGATGATTTTGTTCTGGAGGTATTTTTAAAGGTACATTTTCTGTTTCCCATAAGACATGACTTGGAATTGGTGGTGTCGCATAATACTTTGCAACTATCTCTCCTGCTCCAATATATTTTAAAATCTCTTTTACCCCAGGGCTTAATGATTCTCCTATATTAAATCTAGGGAATACCTGCTTTTCTATGATAATAACTTTATACCCCAGTTGTAATAGTCTCAGTACTGCTGTTGTGCCTGCAGGACCAGCTCCAATAACGGCAACATCATAAACACAATTATCTTCCATAAATTATTTCTTCGGGAACTAAACGATGAATACGTTCGTAGGCTTGAAGTGTATAATGTAACCAACCTCTAATATAATCACACATTGGGCGTCCTTTTTCAATAACTTCATGATGGCATCCACCACCACATAAATACCGAGCCCAGCATTGCTTACAAGGCGATTGTTGATGCACATGTCGTTCGGCTAGCCATTTATTTTGTAGTTGTGTATTAATACCATTTTGTATGTTGCCCATAGCGCCTTTTGGCTCGTTTACAAAACGATGACAGGCCACTAATTCTCCTTCTGCAGAAACCCCCATATAGCCAGCACCTGCTCCACAAGGATAAGGTCTATGTGTCTTATTTTTAATTTCTTTAAAAGCATTGATCATGTTAAGGAATGGAAAAGGCTTTTTCTTCATAAGATGTTCTTCGAATTTTAAACCGCAAGAAATCATTTGTTTTAAAAGCAATTGTAAAGCATCTTTGTCCATTTCTTCTTTTCCATTTATAGCGTTAAGTAATGGTGAAAAGCCTACTGTGTAAAAGCCCAAATCGACTAAGGTCGATAAAGTATTTGCTAAATCTAAATTTGAAGGCGTTACCGTAACGCGTGCAGAAACTTGCATTTTCTGTTGTTGCTTCAATAAAGGTTTTATGTTTTTAAGAATTTGATCGTAAGTTCCTTTGCCATTCTTTAAAGGACGTAATGCATCATGATCATCTTTAACGCCATCAATACTAATCGTTACAGCAAAACCGAATTTTTCGAAAAAGTCGGCATCAGATGGACGTACAAGTGTACCATTGGTTGTAATAGAAAAACCAATTTTCACACGCTTTTCGGTTGCTTTTTGATACGCATAATTGGTTGCATCGACTATCGCACTTCTGTTCATTAAGGGTTCTCCTCCAAGAAATGAAATTTGCACACGATCGCCTTCTTTTTTTCCTTTCAATAAAGTATTTATAGCTTTGTAAGCCATTTCTAAAGACATGCTTTTGGCTGCGCCTCCAAAACTTCCTTGTTCTGCATAACAGTACAAACATCCCATATTACATTTTTGAGAGATTGCTAAAGAGATTGCATGCAGTGGAGGGGCTTTTAGTGGCGTATCGTCGATAGCAGGGACAGCATCTAACCCCAAAACAAACAATTCTTGCTGCAATTGTGTTGTTTGATTGGTTTCTACTAGTTTTTTTAATTTACGATACACATTTTCTTCTATAGTTAAAAACTGGCTTTTGTTAGGTACAAACAGCCCTATAGCGCTAGCATTTTTCACAAAATGTACATCTGGAGAAAACGGCTTTGATTCGTTTTGCACCAAAGCCGTTAAGTCATCAATTAAATCATTGGTATCTACAGTCATAGGATATACACTATCTATAAGAGAGGATCTGATGAGTCCTCTAAAGAACGATCTTCGTCTTTTCCTTTAATAATAAATTGAAGTTCGTTTTGCCAATTTTTAAACAAATCCTCATACGTTAACAGTTCTGGATTTTCACCAATATTTGAACTTGGAGGGTATTTTCCAGTTCTCTCTTTAGAGATCCAATTATCTCCAGAACTCACGCCATTTTCGCCCGCTTCAACATTGACGTAATCTGGTCTACTCGCTGCCCAATAGTAACAGGCACATTCGATAAAATCATTTTGCCAAGGCGCGCATAACCCTTGTGTCATCTCCCCAGGGTGAATTAAGCTGTCACTGTATTCTGTACTTTCAGGAACAAAGAATTTTTGTACGGTTAGACTGGCTTTAAATAATTTGCCGTCTTTTACTAATTTGTCAAGGTTTTTTTCTTCTGGAATATAC
>CAZLTR010000008.1:0-20792 GCA_964562415.1 uncultured Hyunsoonleella sp.
CGGGTATTGGTTACAATGGTATCATTGTTTTTTAAACTACCTGTATTTACAAAGCCTAATAGGGCCGATTTTAATGCATCTACACCTGTATTGGTTTTAGCAGACAATAACTGTGTTTGGACATTGTCGCGCTCTTTTGCAATGGCTGTGAGTTGTTGTTGCAATTGGTTTATTTCAGCTTCTGGAAGTTTATCAACTTTATTGGCTACAATAACGAGTGGTTTTTGTGGGTATTTATTTTTTACGCGCTCTATCTCTACGATAAACTTCGAACTTTCTAGCTTGAATTCCAGAGCATCAAAAAGGTAAACCACAACCTGTGCTTGCTCTATTTTTTCGAATGTCTTTTTAATTCCAATACTTTCTACAACGTCTTTAGTATCTCGTATGCCTGCCGTATCTATAAAGCGAAACCCTATACCGCCTATGGTAATTTCATCTTCAATTGTATCTCTTGTTGTGCCTGCAATGTCTGATACAATAGCACGATCTTCATTTAAAAGGGCATTTAAAAGCGTAGATTTCCCCACATTAGGTTCGCCCACAATAGCCACAGGAATTCCATTTTTAATCACATTACCTACGGCAAAAGAATCGATAAGACGTTTTAAAACAAAAGTAATGCGTTCTACAAGTGCTTTAAATTGCGAGCGGTCTGCAAACTCGACGTCCTCCTCTGCAAAATCTAATTCTAATTCTATAAGCGAGGCAAAATTGAGCAATTCTTCTCTTAATTTTGCAATTTCAGATGAAAAACCACCGCGCATTTGCTGCATGGCGATTTGATGTGCAGCGGCATTATCACTGGCAATTACATCGGCCACGGCTTCGGCTTGACTTAAATCTAATTTTCCATTAAGAAAAGCCCTTAAGGTAAATTCTCCAGGATCGGCCATTCTACAGCCTTTGCGTAAAAATAGCTGAATAATTTCTTGTTGGATGTAATTGGAACCGTGACAGGATATTTCCACCACGTTCTCTCCCGTGTACGAATTTGGATTTTTAAATACGGATACTAAAACCTCATCGTAGGTCATCTCGTTTTCTACGATATGTCCTAAATGAATGGTATGTGTTTTTTGAGCGCTTAGCATTTTACCAGAAACAGATTTAAACTGTTGCTCTGCCTTAATAATAGCATCTTTACCAGACAAACGAATTATAGCAATGGCTCCTGCTCCAGAGGGTGTTGCTAAAGCAACTATAGTATCTTGAAGTATCATGCTGCAAAAATAATAATTTCAAAAAAGCTACTTGCTCTATTTTAAAACAATAACCATAATATTTTAAAGGAGGCCTAGTTATTCTACTCAAACTCTTAAAATTACTATTTAATCACAGTGTTAGTTCTGTTAATTTCAACAGACTAAAAAAACTAACACTATAACAAACAGCGGTTTACACAAAAAAAAGTTTTTTTTAAAGTAATGTGACCTCTCAAAATTATATGTGTCTTAATTATACCCAAACCAAATTAATTTTAATCCACCTAGAGCAACGAGGTATAGATGTGCAACATGATGAAAATTATAGAATCTGATTTCCAAAATCAAATCCAAGCATTTGTTCAAAACAAATTAGCGAACATCTTTTTCTTTAATCACATTGCTGTGATAGAAATGAATGAAGGCGTTCATTTTAACAGTACCAATGCAGACCTTATTACTAACGAATTAAATGCATTTTTTGGCCCATCTAGACCATTTGGTGTAGTCGCCAATAGAATTAACTCCTATTCTGTAGATCTTATAGATACTCCTATTTACAGAGAAAAAATAAAAAACCTAAGAGCTTACGGCGTTGTAGGACATGATAAGGCAAGTAAAATGAACGCAAAAATAGAGAGTAATTTTTGTATTTCAGACAAGGTAGATTACGACTCCATTTACGATGCTATAAATCAAGTATACCACAAAGTAAAAAACAGTAAGCTGTTTTTCTTAAACTAAGTAAATACCATCTGCCTTTATGTCGATTTGGCGGTTTTTATAAAGGCTACCTACGGCCTTTTTAAAGCTTTTTTTGCTCATTTGCAATTGCGCCTTAATCGCTTCTGGTTCAGATTTGTCTGTAAGGGTAATATACCCACTATTATCTTTTAATTCTTGAAGTATGCGTTCGGCATTAGGCTCTATATTTCTGTAACCTATTTTCTCTAAAGTAATGTCCAACTTATTACCAGGTCTAATTTTCTTCACTATTCCTTTTAGCTGATCACCAACACTAATATCCTTAAACACTTTATCCTTATATACCAAGCCCGCGTGCTTTTGGTTTACAATAACATTCCACCCTATATCTGAGGGGTGCGATACTATAAGGTCTACTTCTTCAAACTGAGCTACTGTTAAATTCTTGTTATCTAAAAATCTATTGGTTTTACTAGACGCTACTAAACGCTCTGTTTTCTCATCGAGATAACAGTATACAAAATACCACCCTCCAGGTTTCATAGGAAATGCTTGTTCCTTAAATGGACAAAATAACTCTTTTACCAAGCCCCAATCTAAAAAAGCTCCAAAATTAGTCACTTGATTGCAACGCAACAACGCAAACTCGCCTTTTTTTACATAAGGAAAATCTGTAGAGGCTACAGGGCGTTCTTCATTATCCAGATAAACAAAAACATCAATTTTATCCCAGATCTTAAACGATTCTGGTACGTATCTATTGGGTAACAAAACTTCATTATCATCTGCATCAATCAAATAGATTCCATGATCTGTTTCACGTAAAATCTCTAATGTATTTATCTGTCCTAATTCCATAGGCGCAAAGTTATAATATTATCTCATTTATCACTTGTTATTACTCTAATAAAACCTCTTTTTATAATCTTCATTTTAAAGACACTAGAAATGAGATCTCATAAAGATATTTCCATAAAAAAAGCGCTACAATACTGTAACGCTCTATATTATAATTTCTAAATTTTAACTAGTAAACAGACTCTTTAGAAAAATGTTTCGTCAACAAATAATACACTACAGCTCTATATTTATTACGATTTGATTTTCCATATTTTTCGATAACCGCTGCGATAGCACCATCTAAATCGTCACTTTCTGATAAGCCTAATTTCTTAATCAAAAAATTATTTTTTACTGTAGCCAACTCAGATTCGTCCGATCCTGAAACCGTAGAGGCATCTGCATTGTAAATTGAAGGGCCACAGCCAATAGTCACTTTAGTTAATAAATCCATATCGGCATCAACACCACATTTGTCTTTTAAATCTGCAGCATATTTCGCGATAAGTTCGTCACGTTTACTCATAATAGAAGTTTTTATTTGATTAATAATTCATGTCTTAAATATAACTAATTTTTAGACACCGTTTAGGAGGAAAAGTCACAATACGTGTACAATTACTTAATAAACTTAAAATACTCTAATAAAATTTTATCATTAATTTGCTTAGGTGTGGCTATCTCTAAAAGCCTAGGACGCTCGGAGGCATCAAAGAAACCGTCTAGAGCATTTTCAAGTCCCTCACCTGTATTAACCAACTGGTATTCAAAAGAAAACATCTTACATAAATGTTCTGCCGTTAACTGATGGTTAGTCTCAAAATAGGTATCGAAATTGGGAGTATCTTTATGCCCTGGTAGGATTCTAAAAATACCTCCCCCGGTATTATTTATCAATAAAATTCTAAAATTAGACGGTATATAATTATTCCATAACGCATTACTATCGTATAAAAAGCTTAAATCGCCTGTTATAAAGGTGGTTTGCTTTGTATGGGTTACGGCGCAACCAATAGCTGTAGAGGTACTGCCATCGATACCACTGGTACCTCTGTTGCAATACACTTCTAAGCTTTTATCTACCCCAAAAAGTTGCGTATAGCGTATGGCAGAACTATTGCCTACTTGTAACACTGTATGTTTTGGAATGGCCTTTAAAAGGGTATGGAATGCCTTAAAATCACTAAAAGGAATCTGCTCTAAATACGCCTGGTGACGCTCTAATCGTTTTGTTTTTATTTTAGTAAAGTGGGCTTTATAATTACTTGTAGCAACAGGGTTTACTTGAGGCAAAACCGATTGAAAAAAGAGCTCTGGTGTTGTTTTAATATGTGCTGTTAAAGCAAAGAAAGTGTCATTGGCTTTTGTAGGGTCTACATGCCAATGCGTCTTGGGTTTATACTGTCGTAATAGGGCTTTTATTTTTTTGGAAACAATAAGCCCTCCAAAGGTTAGTAATACATCGGGCTGTAAGGCTTTTTGTGCTTCGGCATCTAATGGTGAAATAATTTGATCTATACTAGGAAAAAAAGCGTCATGGTGTAAATTAGACGTTGTTTCTGTAAGCACGACCACACTATCATCTTTTGCCAATAGCTCTAACCATGCTTTAGAAATGGTATGAGGTGTATGTACCCCTACCAAAACGAGCTTTTTTGAGGCGCCATTCCAAACCTTTAGGTAATCATTCACAGCAGCATCTCCTAAAGAGTGCTGTACTTCTGGAAGGTCTACGCGTTTAGGCGCTACAGTTAAGGTGTCTGTAGTTTCATAAAGAGGTTCATCGAAAGGAATGTTGATATGCACAGGGCCTTTCGCTCTTTTTGCCGTAGCTAATGCGGTATTAATTTCAACCGTATTATAGTCCTGAATGCCGTTTTGAAGCTCTAAAAAACGTTCTTTTGCATTGTTTAGACTTTTTATAATAGCGAGTTCCTCTAAATCGGCGTCTAAAGGTTGGTCTCTAATATCTAGTTTTAAATTGGCATCATACAAGCTATGCTGTCCATATACATGTTTTTGGAAAATGGTTTGTCCGTCGCCAATGCCTATAAGGTGTTTGGGGCGGTCTGCCGATAGTACCACCATAGGAATAGTGCTGTAAAAGGCCTCTGCCACTGCTGGATAGTAATTTAATAACGCACTGCCAGAGGTACATACGACTGCGGTTGGTGTTTGCAGTTGCTGCGCAATTCCCATAGCAAAAAAAGCCGCGCAACGTTCGTCTACAATACTGTAACAGGTAAAAAAAGGATCGTTAGTAAACCCAATGGTTAATGGGGCATTTCTACTGCCTGGAGAGATGATGATATGCTGTATATCATGCGCTTTACACAACTGTATTACCGTTTGTGCTAGCGGTATTTTAGGATATGTCATTTAGCTGAAAATCTTAGTGCAAAAATACAAAATCGCACCTAAATGTATGCGTTATATTGCCTTTTTAACCACCTTTGATTTTGAGACTGTTTCTTCCCATTCCCGTTCTGGTTGGGACGTTTCTGTAATGCCCCCACCTACATAAACGTAGGCCTGTTCGTTTTCTATTTGCATACAGCGCAAATTAACATAGAGCTGTGTGCTTTTCTTGGGCACAGCATAGGCACGATGTTCTATATTTCTACGTCCTGTTCGCGGTACGGCCTGTGTCTCAAAATTAAGTTCTCCTAAAAAGCCTGTGTAAAATGACCTGTCGTAATGTTCATGTTTTAGTACAAAGGCTTTAGCTTTGGCTTTGGGCAAACCACAAACTGCTGGTGTTGGGTGCAGGCGCTTTAATAAGGCTTCAAAATCTAAGGTCGCCAAATTTAGTTGGCCACGTATAAGAGTTCTAAGGTGTAGCAAGTTTCCAGCTTTCACAGTCTCTACATTAGAGACTTTTATCTGTTGGACTTTAGTGTTTATATTTTCCAAAATGAAGTCGGTAACAAACTGCTGTTCTTGCAATTCTTTAGCCTGCCACGTTACCGTTGTCGTGCCTTTATACTCTTGCGTACCTGCTAAGGCCATGATTGAAAACTGTCGGCCTTCAATTTTTAAAAGTGTTTCTGGCGTAGCACCTAACCATAACCCTACTTTGGGGTGGTACCAACAATAGACCAATGCCGAAGGATAAGCTTCCAACAGAGATTGGAATATCACTAAAGGGTCTTTTTCTTCTAACGGTACTGTTTCTTTTCGAGACACGACTACTTTTTGCAACTCCGATTCTTTAATAGTATTAATTGCCTGCGTTACAAGCTCTATATGTGCTGCTTTAGCAGCTTCGTCTGTTGGTCTCTCCTCTCCTGTTTTTAAGCCTGAGTGTTCTAATTCACAATGGGCTATCGATATATGTTCTGAAACATTTAAAGGTAATAGTATGCTTTGGGCATCACTATCAAACGGAGAAAATACAAAGCCACTTTCTTTAAAATGTTCTGAGCTGTGTAAGGTCGCATCCTTTTGTAATATAGCATTAACTTCTAAAAGATTAGGCTTTCTATACACCACAAAAGGTAACTCTGCACTAAAATGTGCAGCAACTTGCTTAAAAAAAGACTTCGACATACTACTTTTTCTTAGGCAGTGTAATGGTAGACAGTTTACAGATTGATATTAAATTAGCCTCGGCATCTGTCACCCTAATATCTATAAGCTGTGTGGTACGTCCTTTGTGTAAAAATATGGCTTTCGCATATACATAGCCTGTAGAAATGCTTTTTAAGTGATTTGCAGTAATCTCGGTGCCTCTTACAAAATAGTCTTCTAGGTTTGTAAATATTTGAGCTGCAAAACTCCCTACACTTTCGGCTAAGGCCGCTGTAGCACCACCATGCAGTACGCCATCTGGTTGGTGTACTCTAGAATTTACTGGCATTCTGGCGACTAAAAAGTCATCACCAAAATCGATCATTTCAATCTCTAGGGTTTCCATTAATGTATTCTTGCAAGCGGCATTCGCTAGCTCTAAAACGCTGTCTTTAGATTTTTGCATCGTACTGTTTTATACTCTTGAGGTGTACAAAAATACAAAATGCTAAAGATATTTAAATCATGAATACGCAGTATATACAAGCATTAGTGCCAAAATAAATTGTCCTACCTGTATGTAGTAGGTTTGATAACGCCATTTATTTAATCCAATTTTGTGTAAACTTCTACATTATGAAACACTGTGTCGTTACGTTTATAAGTATTTATCTGTTTATAAACGCCTTGGCCTCGCTCTATTGGAATTGTATACGTTGTATGTGCTCCTTGCATGGTTTTAGACATCGCTTGTAATGTTTCTATAATAGTATCGTTTTTATACGTAAAGGTACCATAGCCATGCCATTCTAAACCATCTGCACCTGGATTCACATTCCAAATAACGTGTCCGTTTAAATATATTTTATGCTGTATTTTGGTGGTATCTCTAATTAATGTATCCTTACCCGCCAAACGGTAAAATGCACTGAGTTTCCACACCCCATCCATGACATGCGCTCCTCGACTTGTGTTACTGTGTTTGCCTACCGCATTACAAGATAACACGAGCACTAGTAGCCCTCCCCAATACCCAAACGTTTGCTTTGCATTCCGTGCGCTTTTTTTCATAACTCTTATGTATCTATCCTGTTTATAGCTCCTCTATTAATGTTTTCAATCTACGGTTTTCTTTTGGAGTAATGCTACAAAAAAGTAATTATATTCATACAAAAAAATCACACGCTTCAAAACCTAAAACACATCATAATGCCTATGGTCCTACTGTCGCTTCACAAAAATACTGCTGCCAATATGCTGACGTTGTATAACGCAATTCTGAAGTGTAAAAATGCCGTCTCGATTTCTGATTTGCTAAAAATACATCCTCTATCTTTTTACGGTATAACGCATGGGCATTCTGCAATCCGTCTTTAGTTACGGCTGCAATAGTTTCTGCGCCGCGTATGCCGCTATATAAACTAAAAAAAATCCCTTGAGAAGAAATAGGGTCTAAAGCTAATGCGGCATCTCCAATAGCCATCCATGATTTGCCAATAACTGTTTTTGCTAAAGATGTCGCTGCATTACAGGCCACAACACCTTCTAAAATAGAGGATGTGGTAATGGCATCGTCTAAAAGCCCACTCTTATTGGCTGCTGTTATAAAAACCGATGAAGACTTTACCATACGCCCTACAGTATCTGGAAGCCCATAAAAGGCTATAATTCTAGAGGCATCTGGTAATTTCGCACTGTACCACCATCCATTTTCTACAGATTTAATACGTGTGGTATGATCGCTATTTTTAGCGGCATCAGGATGCAGCCAAGCCATAGCCGAAAATTGATTTTCAAACTGTACTCGAGAAATACCATTCTGTTTTAGTAAGGCTCCTGAGCGTCCCGTTGCATCTACCCACCATTTTGCAGAAATAGCACTAGGCAAATGTGCTTCTTTTGTTTTAAAACCAATCGTATAATTTTTATCTTCAGTCGCTTCTAAAGCTGTGTTTTTAATTATTTTACCAATTTTACCTTTATAGAACACTACACCATTATCTTTAGCTAATTGCCGTAGTGCCGCATCAAATTTATGACGTAAAATATGCCATCCTCCTGTTTCGGGATTTCTAATCGCATCGTTATAGGTCCATTGTTCCATACCCCAAGCAGACTTATTTGCTGTGCATGCCTTATAAGCTGTCGTTGCTAATAACGCACTCAAGTCTGGTATTCCCAAACGGCGTAATAAGCGCATCGCTGCGCCTGGTAGGGATTCTCCAACTTTTAAAACGGTATCCTTAGCATCGTCTACTAAGCATACCGAAATATTAAGTTGCCGTAATCGTATAGCGGCGGCACAGCCCGCAGGGCCTGCGCCACCAATAACGACATCGTAGTGAGATACTGTCATTAATTGCCTCTACGTTTAATGGTTTCGAAAGTATTGCGTTGTTCCTCACTAAACCAACCTGCTTCGGTTAACAAGCGGTCTGTATCATTCATTTCGCCATAATTTTCTAAGAATAATTTATGTGCTTCTTCCAATTCGGCAGCTTTAACAGCGGTTAAATTCTCGACATATAAGGTGTCTGGCATCCACTCGAAACCTTTCTCTTTATTAGGAGAAGGCATGGCCTCTACAATACCCATATCTCCAAAATGTTCTATCATGTAGATCATTTGTTCTGCAACTGGATTTGCACCTGGCAATTGGCGCAGCCAACTTGGGCGGTTATGAAATGCTGCCACGCGCTCCTCATATTTGCTATGCTTATCCATTAAGGTATTATAATCTATACGTGTAAGTACTTGATTGGGCACACGTGCTGGCCAAAACGTTGGTAAATATGGATCGTATTCCATGTCATACCCCGAACGGCAAAATGCCGTATCACCTTGCCATGGCACAGCCATCCAACGTGTTAAGTCGCCTGGTCCTTGATCGTATAAGGGGCCATTCATAGCCATAACTTTTTCTGTGGTAAGCTTAGAGCCGTAACTAGGATCTGTTTTTCCAGAAGCCCGCATACGAATGCGATACGGAGCCCGATACATGGATGCGTTTCGCATAGGCCAGGTAAGTTCTGCTCCAGGGTGAAAAGCATCTGCTATACAAAAATGCATATTAGCTTCGTCAAGTGTCTGCGGTTGCTCTTGTAAATCTACGGTTTCAATAGTTTGGTAGGTCGTCTCATCTGGATCGTAATCGCTTATAAAATCGCCTTTCACCCAAGCCGATAACACATAATCATAAAATGCTGGCAGTTGCAAATAAGTACTTGCTGCTGGTGCTACCGATGGGTCTGGATTGGTATATCCAAACGCATCGCCATAAATCCAAGGCCATGCGCCTTCCTCTACAGACTTGACATCTTTTGCTCTAAAACTATTGTATATGGTACGTCTTAATTCTCCATTAGGATCTGGATATAACATGCTTACAGGCGCTATCGCTAACTTTTTAAGCAGTTCTTTATCTGTAAAATTCATAGGTGCTCCTGCACCAAACATTGCTAAAAATCCCTTATTGACCCATTGTAGTTCACTTAAACGGGTTAAAATAGGCATGATATGTTTTTTAAAGGAAACCCGTTGTGGTAAAGGTTGCATGCCCGAGGTTCTATATACATTTTGCATTAAATCATTCATACTACGCCAACTTACGATATCTGGTGCATAATTAGGAGGCGCAGATGCCACCCAAGCGGGGTCGGCCTCAAAATCTTTATCTCCTACCGTCACTTTTGCGCGCACGGGACCATCGGCAATATCGTCATACCAACCTGCTGGATTGTTAAAAGTACTAGGGTTTGCAGGATCAAAAACTGGGGTGTTGGCTGGACTTGCAGACACACCAAAACCAGGCATAAACAACAAGCGCCCTACTGCATCGGTACGCAACTGTCCTAACATAACAGGGGTGCCTTGAAAATTTCCATTAAGATTATAACTGGCATCGTTCATGTTAATGCCCATAATTTTCTTTTCTCCAGGGTCTATCGCTAATGCTGCTCTTGCACTACCTGTAACTTCAGGGTTTCTTAATGGCACGGTTAAATCTACCGTAGCAGGAATATCCATGGCAGCATCAAACTCATACCACGCCGATTTTTTATTGGCAACATGTACTGCCCATTCTACTTTGGTGTTTTCAGACTGCTGTACTTCTGCAACTACATTGCCATTTTTATCGTAGCCGTATACCCTAAAACGTGCGGCTTGACGCTTTATAGCTCCTGTTTTATCGCGCGTTGCTCCAAATGGTGTTGGTTCTGGATTGGAAACTTCTGGCCCTATGTAAAACTCCTTTGTGCTGTTACCAACACGGGCAATACCAATTCCGGGATGAATTCGCACGTGGGTAATTGCATCTATTTGACTTTGTGTCAATGCTTTAGGGTGCTCTTTTTCTGGCTGTGGCTCGACCCCACTAAACGGGCACTTAGGGTTTTTAATCTCTGGTTTTCCAGGCGCCGTAGGTTCTTCTACAGGCTGTGCGTTCTTTTGTCTTCGGTAATCGGCACTGGCTTGATAAACACGTACTCGGGCCTGTGCCACACTACTTTCTTTAGCTGGTTTATTAGCCTCTGGCGTACGCCCTATATTAAATGCTAGCCAATCGCCATAAATCTCCTGCTCTTGTTTAGTAATATCTTGTTTTTTAAGCGTAATGGTCGCTACTTTTACAGGTACGGCCTCTTTTTCATCCCAAATTACGGTGGCCTTATCTAAGGGGAAATGCGTTTCAATATAAGTCTCACTAAAGCCATCTTTGGGCGTAGGACGCTTTTGAATATAAATATCTAAGGTCGCATTACCTTTGGCCATTCGTCCTGCTAAATCTTTAGCTAGAAAATTAGGATCATTAATATCTGGTTCTTCAAAAAATGTAGATGTTCCTGGTCTTAAAATATATTTACAAAAGCCATCTCCTAATTTAAAAGGCACAACACTCCACAAAGACGTATCGAACACCGAACGAATGGGTTATGCCAAGGCATCTAACAAGGCATTGGTATTGGGTGCATTTTCTTGTATCCACTCATCGCCCCAGCCCTCGAAACTCGCTTTAGTGAAATTGCACATGTCTTTTGCGGTGTCTACAAAGAAATTAGGCACATTTTGAAGCAGCAAGTCTGCTGTATCTTCTTTTTTATTGTTTTTAGCTTTAACATTAGGAGCCGTACTGTCTACATCAAAAATTTTAATCCCAATACCTATAGTACTTTTCCAATCGGGCCTACCATCGGCTAAATCGGATGAATAACGCACATAAACAGGGTGTTTAGAGGGGGACTTGAAAAGGCCATGTTTGTAATCTTCTGGAATGGTGGCATCATCTAAAATACGTATTTCACCTTTAAGGATACCATGAGTTCGCAAAAATACGGGACGCCTTGCTGGACATTGGCCTTCCATGACTACGCGTCGTTCTTGTGTCATGGTGCAAAACATGTGTTCTAAACATGCTACGGGATCATCACAACTACAGGTCGTATTGTAATATTTTTCATTTTTAGGCGCAAGGTCTCTGCCCTTTTTGCCGTCTTCTCGTGAAGTGTCATCATAAAGACTTTTCATAAATTAATTTTGGTTAGGGTTATTTTGGATTTTAAATGTAGGTATTTCAATTCATAAAATACTTACTAAAAGCTACATTTTTATTACCTAAAACCCATTTTGTAAACTTCGCTAAGACGTGTAAAGATTTACTTAAACCAAAACTTATGACGATACAAGTGCACCATTAATCTACAAAAATTTTATAAAAACCGTGTTTAATATTAGCGTATACAACTGCTAATAGTTTATATACTTCATTTTTATAGCATATTTTGTTAATCCAGCAATATTCCTCACTTCAAGTTTCGTCATTAAATTTTTTCGATAACTTTCTATAGTATGCTTGCTTAAAAACAACTTATCGGCAATTTCTTGAGTTGTGTATTCTTTAGCTATTAAGGTAACCACATCGATTTCTCTTTTAGTGAGTTTTACCTCTTCTTTTCTTTTATTAGAAAGCTTATTTTCTAAATAAATGTGCTTGATATCTTTAGAAAAGTATTTTTCACCTTTTAAAATGGTATCAATTGCTGTTAAGAGTTCTTCTTTTTCTGCATTTTTAGGCACATAACCATCTACATTATTTTCTATAAGTGTATCAATCATATCTGCATTGCTATGCATACTTACCACAAGCGTTTTAATACCTCTGTTATAGCTTTTAATGATTGTATTTAATGCAATCCCATCTAATTTAGGCATGGAGATGTCTGTAATTACCAAATCTATTTGTTCATCTTTATTTATATCGAGGTATTTCGCTATTTGAGCACCATCTTTGCTGGTGAGTACAATATTGAAATCACTTCTGGCACTTAGAATACTTAATAGTCCATCTAAAAACATTTTATGGTCATCGACAATAATCAAATTATACGGCATCTGTTCTATGTTTTATATTATTAATTTCTATGTTGATTAAAGTTCCTCGTCCTTTTAAAGAATCTATCAGTAGGATTCCACTAATGGCTTCTAATCGGCTTTTTATATTAATAAATCCAAGCCCCTGTTCTTGCGTTTCGGGATTAAAGCCAATACCATCATCTTCAAAAATGATACTAAGTTGTGTATTTTTATCTGAGACATTCATATGCAATTCTACAGTATTGGCCTTAGCGTGTTTTATGGTATTTGTAATTAGTTCTTGAATGATCTTAAACAGCTCTTCTTGTAAATGCAAATCGAGACGATCTATTACCTTTCTAGGGAATACCGCTAAAGAGGTGTTTATTTTACTTGTAGCACCTATAGTGTCTAAATACCCTTCTACAACGTCACAAAAATTATGATTAACAAATGTTTTGGGCATTAAATTATGCGATATGTTTCTAACTTGAACATAGGTATTATCTATTTGTTGGTTAATATCTTTAATGTAATGTTGCCCACTAATTTTAGGGTTATTAAGCTGAAGTTTAATGGCTGCCAAATTACCACCAATTCTGTCATGAAGTTCTTGTGCAATACGCTTGCGTTCTTTATCGGTACTTTCTACGCTGGTTTTAATCACTTCTAATTCTTGATCTTTGAGTAGGGTTGCTATTTTTTGAGTATTCACCTCTTTCTCTTTCTGGTTTAAGGCACTTTGGGTTTGCAACTTTTGGTAATACATTACAAGCAAACCTATGATGGGGAGTAATAAAATTAAAAATGAATATAGAATGGTGTTTTTTATGCTCTTTTCTCGGGTTAAATTCGCCTCTTGAAGCTCTTGATCTTTCTTCAATAATTTAATTTCATTGATGCGTTTTTCTGAATCGTTTTGAAAAATAAGACGCTGATTTTTAGTCTCGGCTTCTTTTATTTTTTGTTGTAGTTTTAAATTAGCTATGGCGTCTTTTTGACGAGACAGTTCTAAACTTCTATTGGTGTTTTCCAACTGTAGTCCTCGTATTTCTTTTTCCTTTTTTAAGGTTTCATACTTCACTTCTAATTCATTAATTTCCTTCGTTTTTTGAAGGTTTGCAATAGAATCTTTAATATTATAATAGTCAATAGTGTGAAAATATGCTTTTTGATAATTCTCTCTTTGTAAACTAATTTTCTTAAGATCATCATACAATTTCAACTGTTCGTCTAGTAAGCCTAGTTCTCTGGCATTTTGTAATGCCATACTATAAATGAGCTCTGCATCCTTATAATTTTTCATGTCAAAAAAAACATCACCCATATGCTTTCTGGCAGTAAATGTGATGTTATGTAATTTTATTTTATTCCCAATCTCAACTGTCTTTTGGTATAAATCTATGGCTTTTTCCAAGTCTTTTTGTTCGTGAGCATTTACAGCAAGGTTAAGCAATATAACCGCCAAACCATATTCGTTGTTTTGCTTTTCACTCAACACCTTTGCTTTTTCAAGATATGTGTTGGACAATTCGTACGATTTTAAATTGCCATAAACCATCCCCATATTTATGTATGAACCAAATAAAATGTCTTCATCATCATAGGCCAGACATTCTTTAAATAATTCTAAAGCTTTCTTATAGTTTCCAGATGCATTATAAACTAGAGCTAATCCATGGGTGCTTTTAAAATAAAGTTCTTTTTCGTTGTATAACTGTGCGGCTGCTATACTTTTAAAATACCATTTTTTACTTTCACTAAAGAGGCCTTTAACATTATAGGCCCCGCCTTTAATTCCATAAACCATAGCCTCCAATTTCACGTATAAGGAATCACTGCCTAGCTTTTTATAATTAAGGGCTTGATTGGCGTAAAATAAAGTGGAATCTATAAGAACTTTTTCTTTAAAATACCTCGCTAATAATACACTACTGGTTGCTGATACGTAGTCATCTTTAGAAATTTTTAAAAACTGATGTGCTTTTTGATAGGCTTTCTCATACTGCTTACGGCCATAAATTGCATAAAGATCAATGATTTTTTGTTTGCCTTCCCCTTGAGTATCTGGTGTTGTATGTTGAGAGACTTGCAGATTTTGACATGCTCCACTAGCACACACAAAAACACAACAGATAAAACTACAGTTTAAAAGAAATTTAAGCATAGCCAAAAATACCAATTCTCTCGTATAATCACCCCCCTGAAATTAGGGATTTTAAATGAGGTATCTTTTTAGGTATGCGTTGCCTAGAAAGCATCAAAATAATGACCAACTCATTGTGAACCTTCATAAGCGCCTATATCATAGGCAAATCCTTTTGGCCTAGAGGTTTTATTGAAATCCTCTATAATACTATATGAACTTACGTCTTCTCCGCTATTCAAAGCTTGAGAATTTGCATTTAAAGCATAGTTATCATTATCTGGATTTGTAAAGCCTGCTTCTTCAATACTTGCATAAACGAGGTTAGAAGCCATACGCCAATCGGTATCGCGTCGAAAATCGTTCCAATGGTCTACATCTGGATGTATCGCAAGGTTATTGATAAAAACATTGCCTTGTGCTTCGTTTACAAATTCATCTAAAACAAAAGTTCCTGGATTTACAATAGTATTATTGATAATGTAAACCCCACCTAAAAAGTCTTGATTTACAATATCGGATGCCAGAGCTGTTTTTCGTAAACTTATACCAATACCCCACTTCCCTGCATCGACTATAACATTATTATAAATTAAATGGTTTCCAATACCTAAAATAAATACCCCTGGGCCTGTTCCTGTTTTGATAAAATTTCCATACACCTTACCTGTTGTACCAGCACCTACTTGAATGGCATTTTGATGACTCGATTTGGCCTCTAGTCCAAAGTTTGTAATTCTATTGTCATAAATTTCAACATCTTCAACAGAAGCACCTACTTGAATACCATCCCACCCCGTGTTATCAATACTATTGTTATACACCCTTACTCCTCTAACTTCATGAGGGTATTGCGTAACGCCGCAGCCATAGACTTCTGTACCATTAAAAAAGCTATTGCCCACGTAGATCGCTTCTCCTGTTACGTCATGGATATAATTGTCATGAATATTTATGCCTCTCATCGTAAAATCAGTGGTTCCAATTCTATTAGGTCCACCTCTTTCAGCAGATGTTTTAGGATCGCAAGTTGGATCTGTCTTTACCATAATACCTGCAAAGCCAGCATTGGTAATCTCCAAATGGTCTATTTCAATATTGGTAGAAAATCCAGGAGTAACAATACCTTGCGACCCTTTTCTAGACCCCAAAATATTAATCCCATATGTAATATTAGCTTCTCCGCTACCAGTAATTCTAACAAACTTTGAATTGGCAAGCACTATAGCATTGTTTGCATTAGGACCTCCAACATCGACTTTACCTCCACAATTAACAATAGTAATTGGATTTTGAGCATCTCCTACAAGTTCTTCAAATCTCAAACTTTGGTAACGTCCTGCTTCTATAGCAATGGTACTTCCAGGAGATACGCCCTGAGCATCCCCATTAAATAAAGTTTCTCCAACCGATATTGTAAAATTTGAGGCGCTACAATCTATAGTTTTACGGTAATTACAAGAGCTATCATCTTCTGTAGCTAATTCATTATAATTCAAGGCTTGTGGATCTGTACATCCTAGTACAGACTCTGTATTGGGCACTGTATTAGAATCGGAATCACATGAAACTATTATAATGACAGCTCCCCAAAAAAACATAAAACAAAGCCTCTTAAAAATTTCTTGTACACTGCAGTTTTTCATCAAATTCATACGAATTGGGTATTAATTTAAAACTTATGGATAATTAGTGTTAACACAAAAATTTAACCTTTTATATCATTGAACTCATCTTGACTTTCTCTATTTCCTAAAAAATGGCTGAAATTCACCTATATTTCGTTACTTTTTTTGTCCGTAGCGCTGCTATGAGCTTCAAAAAGGGCCTCATCTGGTTAAATTTCAACTCATTTTCGGTTAAAAACAAAAAATCAAGATAAGTTCATTGGTTAAGATACATATTTTTAAAAAAATAGATCCTTAAACTTAAAAAAAACTAAAATGTGCTGTACACTTCCTTTTTAAACAGTTACAGGATTAACATGCATTTACTGTATTTTATATAATTACATGACTTTTAACGCGTCTTCATTCATAGCATGGCAGTAGGCAGTAACATGTATTTTCATTTCGATGCCTTCAAAATTATCTTGATTAAGAATTAGTTACCACTCCCCCCTACCTAAAAATATACCTTTAATAGCATACGTTTTAGATAATTCTTTAACAATAGAGGCGAGCTCATTTTTAGATTCTTGTTTAATCGTTTTATACAAAAGCTCATCAATATACTTAGTATAGATATACTCTATTCGTTTAGTTGTTGGAGTTACTATTTTTATACCATATTTAACTGTGGTTTACTGAATTACAATACGTTATATCTGCATAAACATGGTAGTCACTAAAACTACCTGAAAATTAATTGCTGTAAACGTAAATTAAATATCATAGATTATCGACAAATTCATTTTTTAAACGAATATAAAATAATCTTACCTTCTTTTACTTCTCTTATAATATCCCAGTGCTTGCTTCTTTTTAAAACACTTAACTTTCCTTCTTTACCATTTTTCACCTTTTCTCTTTCTTTTAAAAAGGTCAACACCTTTTCGTTATCTATAAAACCTTCAATTGCTTTATAAGGTCCTTT
The DNA here is from genome assembly GCA_964562415.1 of uncultured Hyunsoonleella sp. Classification (GTDB taxonomy): domain Bacteria; phylum Bacteroidota; class Bacteroidia; order Flavobacteriales; family Flavobacteriaceae; genus Jejuia. The sequence continues at coordinate 17,353 of CAZLTR010000008.1, forward strand.
TCGTTTAAAATCTTGAGTATTTTTTGTAGTCATCATTTTAACAAATTCTCCTGTTTTAGATAAAATATAACTATCACGCCTCATTCTACTTCTCTCACTTACCAAACTAAGATTTACTTTTAGGTGATTATCCAATACCTTTATACTTAATATTTTGGAGCCGTGCAAATTGTCCTTTATGGAATTTATATCCCTTACTAAATCTTCTGGAAAAGTTTGAATTAATTCAAATTTCTTCTCCCCTTCAAAATTATATCCATAAATATAAAATCCAGAATACTTAGGGTCTTCTCGTTTATACTTCTCTTTTCCATAAACACCATAAATGTAAATCGTGTTAGATTCTAAATCTAATTTTAAACTACCAAAAGCATCTGGTTTATAGAATTTTACAAAACCTTCTTTTCTTTTTTTACTGTAAGAATCATTTAAAAGTCCAAAACCTGTATAAAATTGAGTTCCCGATCTATAATCATTACTTAAGTTTGATGATGGCAAGAAATAATTTGGTTTTATTGAAAAAGGAATACGCCATTGTTTTGAAATACTCCCATCTTTTTTATTAAGAGCAATAATATGATAAAAATGCTCGTCAGACTTTAGTTGTATTTCTTTACGACTTAAATATATTAAATCTTCATATTGATCTAAAAATGTCCAAAATGATTTAGTTTTATTATTGTATTTTACACTAGGTAACTGTAAAGTGAGTTCTGATTTTTCAAAATCACTATGCCTAAATTTTGTAAGATTATAGAAAGGTTGTCCATTAATAATACCCTTTTTATTATCAATAGATAATGCACAAAAATAATTATCGTCACAAAATTCAAATCCAATTCTCCCACTTATTTTTGAGTTATCAATGAAATATTCTTTTCGGTTTTTAGTTTCTAAATTAATCTGCGTTATATGATGACCAAGCTTTTTTTTATAACCATCCATGTCTTGTTCTATATAATATAGATAAATTCCATTAAATGAGATTATACTACCTTTAAATTGATTTCCTTGAGATAACTCTTTCTTTAGCATGACTGTCTCGTCAAATTCTAAATTATTTTTAAAATAGTTTAAATTATAAGCTGACTTTACAATATCTCCTATAATGTAATTACCAGTACTTATTACAAAACCATTTTTTCCAAAATCGATATCGTTCAACAAATGGCTATCATTTTCAAGTTTGATCACTACAGTTTTATCTTGAGCGAACAAGGCGATACTAAATATTGAAAAAAACAAAAAAACTTTTAATTTCATGCTGCTGTAGTTTTAAATATAAATTGCAGCCAGTTTTTCATAAGCTCCATAGTGCTTTGGTATTTTTTATAGTAATTAACATCATAGGCTACAAGTGGCAAAAATAAATAGTTATGAATTGAAAACCAACACTATACTTAGTGATATTAGTAAAGTTCTTTTCTTATCCAATTTTGCTAATTCGTTCATTTAATGGTTTACTTGTGGCTTAGAATAAAATTCGTTTGTCCCCTTTTCACTGCTCCTGCATTTACCACAAAAATAAAAAAACAACTCCAGGTTTATATTTTTATAAATAGTGTCTTTTTCTCTATAAGAACAGGTTTTATTTTTCCTCACCCAGAGTTTGCTGCAGATAGTATAAAAACACTAATTAGCTAGCCTCTATTCGTTTTAAGAAGCACGCTATAGCTTGTAAATAAGACCTATAAAAACTATTTTTTTGATCCTCTATAAGAAAAAACACCAACAGAACCAACAATAGCAATAGCTCCAAGTATAGGAAAACCTCTTTCAATAGTATTAACTGTTCTTTCAATACCAACAATTAAAAGACATACGGCTAAGACATATTTTATGAGTTTAAAAGTCTTAGCCTCTTGTGGTTTTATGACATAAGTATTTGATAATTTATCATGAAGAGCGGTTGGATAGTCATCCATTATTGAACCTAAACCTGTAAAAATTCTAACGACACTTCTTACAAATGCTTGTTTTAGCGTTATTTTACCGCCTGCTTTGTTAACGACAATAGTTCCTGTATGCAGTTTCCCTAAAGTTGTAGAAAACATAAATTCTGAAAATGTAAAATAAAGTAGTCGCGAACAGAAAAAAATTAAGACCAGCAAGTATATATTATCGATTATCATTACAAATGATGCCGTGATTAGTGCAGCAATAAGTATAGAAAAAAATAAATCTAATACCCCATTAATAGTTCTGTCATCTGCAGAGGCCAAATTTAATTTTTCAATAGTAGTTTCTTGTATTAACATTTTTATGTTTTTATATCATCACAACATTAAGCAGCGCTTACACTGCTTTTAGCTTTATCACAAATATAACAAAGAAAACATATTTTGACCTCATGTACTTCACTAACAAGCAATGCATTTTTAGTTACTACACCCCTATTCAAAATAAGCTCCTATGAACAGAAAGCGCCATAGTTTTAGCTATTTTTGAGCCCAATAAATAAAAGGTGTATAATGCTTACTCTGTTATGCCAATAGTTTAGTCCTAAATTTTCATTATTAAAACTATAACTAAGATTAGCATTAATAACAGCAGGCCAGGTAAAATCATATTTAGAATTGATTTCCCAATTCCAAAATTTTGTATAATGCTAATGCCTTTCACTAATATAACGATGGACCAAATTCCTAATACTAATTCCATTACTCCAAATATTACCCAACTTACATTAGTAGCTAAAGTATTATGCAATGGTTCGCTTCTAAACAAATCGTCACCTAGAATAATTAACTCTGGTATTAATAGAATAAGCGAACAAATTGAAGGAATTGATGCCCAAGCAATGATTGTTCTAAATTTTGAAGAATTAGCTTCTCCTTCTAACCAAGCTCCAGTTAAACTTAAAGCCCAAGCATATATATAATACGATATACACCCCATTAGGCCTCCTAAAATTGTAGCAATTCCTAGAACAGCAATAGTCGACATATTATCTCCCATGCCTTTATTAGAAGCTCTTCCAATGGCACGAACAATTCCACCCAATATTAATAAAATCGTCACGTGCTTTTCAGGACATTTATGAAGGATATATTTTAATGTATCTGAAGGGGTTGTCCAGATTTTCGAAAATAAATTTCCATCGTTTACACTTGATAGGTCAGTATCAAACTCTTCAAATGCTGTTTCTGTTTCATTCATACACTTATTTATTAGTACCAAAGGAATTGGCTATGAGTAGATGTGTAAGTTAACACTAATTTTGCAAAAGCACAGCACACCTAAAGATGAGCAATTACGTTTAGTTATTATGACTGTAGTTCAAGTTGTAGCAATGACCTCTAACCAAACAAGGCTACAAAACTATAAAAAACGCTGCCTTAGTTTTAAGTTAGGGGCCTAAATTAAATATTACAACAAGTATAAATATCGCAAATGAAATGATGAAAAATTTTAGAAACTCAAAAGATTTGATTTTAAAT
>CAZLTR010000008.1:20802-37126 GCA_964562415.1 uncultured Hyunsoonleella sp.
CTACTTCCAATTAACCAAGTTGAGAATGTCAATATAATCAAAGTTCCAATAATTATTCCTGGAGAAAATAAAGTCCCTAATTGTCTACTTGCGTCAATATATTCTTTTCCAGCTCCATAAAGCAGAAGAAATCCGATAATGATTTTAAATCTTTTCAAATACTTATTTCTAATGAATGTTAAGAAGTATAAACAGATACAGTGTCCTACGCATCTCTATATCTAACAAATCTAATCACTTAAGTAAACCAGACAACACCACACATAGCGTTGGCCTATCGGCATGCTATAGAATTTGGACATAGTCATTTTTTCCATATACCAAATTCCGTTCTTATTAAATCCAGAATTTCATACATATACTTTAATTCGTCAATTTCGGGATAATGTTTTAAATACCCGTCAGGATTAGAAAATTCAAATTCATTGGTTTTATTCCAACCTTTGACTTGAACTTTAAATCTTTCTCCGTCTAAAATTGAGCTCCGTTTGTTCGTTAACTCGTATGCCTCAATTTCTTTACCTCGATGTATCTTTTTTGTTTTTTCTACATTACCACGAGTTACTAATTTCCATTGTATTTCGTTTAAACTTGGCAAGTCCAAAATATGGCTCCTAACAAAATTTTGAAAAATAAATTCCACATCATTTTCCGATTTCAAAGTGTGTTTTTCAGTCCACAATTCAGTTTGTCCATTAACTTTTGCGTAATGCTCGAAAAATTCCGCTGTCCATTTCTCAGAGTTGTCTTTAAACATTCTAAAAAGTGAAGAATAATTAGTTATTCCACTACCTTGATAAATTCTAACTTCTGTTTCGTAGGTCAGCGAATCAGATAACTTAAAATCATAATTAATTTTCGCCATATTTTGTGCTGAAACTCCAATAAAAAATAGAAATGTTATTAAAATTTGGATGTTTTTCATAATTAAACACAACCAGTACATATAAAACACATTATCTTATATATCTCGTTTATGTCTAACAAATCTAATGTTTTTTTATAGTTTGAAAACTATTCCACCTCATACAAAATAACATTTACATTATTTAAATTGATATGAAGTTCCTATGGACAACTGCTTTTCAATCTATTGTATAAGAGACAACTTCTAAGCCCCTAACATCAAACTTAAGCCTCCTAAACTATAAGTTTTGGATAAGCTTATGAAACTAAAAACACCATTAGAACGCTTTATTTAAAGCTCTTTTTTTGGAATTAATACCTTGTGCAACGGTTACTGGTGTTGCCACAGTATTTTATTCAGTCAGAAATTTTGTCGTATAGTTTATTACAAAATCGGAAATAAACGATTTTATAAATTCATCATCGTTATCTTCATCGTTTTCTTTTAATTTGGTGTATAGTTTTTTGTATTCTTCTGTTTTTTCAAACACCTCAAATTGACGCTTTTTAAATTTTACAAATTCTTTATCGTCATATTTTCGAGCCTCATTAAAAGTTCCATTTTCAATTTCAAGAAGCCAGTACTTACTATATGTAGATGCGTAACCTTGATGAACATATTCAATCATTTTACCGTGTGGTAAAATTAGAATTCCACTAAACCAATCGATTTTTACTTTTTCTTGTTTTGGGAAATACATTCTGTAGATTGAAACCCATTTTTGCTTATAATTCCCATTATCATCAGTATGTCCAACTGGTATTTTCATATCAGTTAAATATAGTTTGTTTTCAATTATCTCAAAATATCCAACATATCCACGCCAAAGAGCTGTCGATACCATACTTGGTCTATTTTTTGGGTTTTTGTCAAAGTATGGTTCGAGAGGATTAGAATTCAAGTTATATTCTGTTCCGTTGTAAGTTATTTTATCGGGATATTGAGCTGTAACAATATTTTCGGCTTTTAAAATTCCGAATGTACAGGTGATTAGTATGAGTATGAGTGTTTTTTTCATATGCTAACTAACGTCTATTATAAATGAAATGTTGCGTGTTTGCTAGCTTTGGTTAAACTAAAACTAGCCATTTTTGATATACTGTGTTTTGTGCTGGCTTTTTTATTCTATTTAAAATTTCTATTTCGGATTGCCCAAACAAAATTCAGTAAAAACACGACCATTGAAATTAGATTTAAGATTATAATCAGTTGTAAGTCAATCGTAAATATGTCATCCACAAGAAAAGTCAAAATGACTAAAATCAAATGTGCTTTAGAGATGTTTTTATGGGTCAAGTATTTTAATAGAGTAAGTATTCCGTATCCAACTATATAAATTGGTAAAAAATAAATTTTAGCAAAAAATAAGTAATGTGTAATATCCCAAGCCCAACCAACAGTTTTATTAATTCCGACATTCTGAATTCCACCAAAATATCCAAAAAACACTACTAATGATATCATCAATAAAAACATTCTTTTTTGAACTAATTCATTAAATGTCATTTTTTCGGTTAGTTTTTAGATTGCACACAACATTAAATACAGCAAATTGGGCGGAAGATAAGCGATTAATTTTGGTTTAACCACAAGCCAAATCTTTTGTATTTTTTTCTCTTAATACCAAATAAAAAGATTTGGCAACTTTACAAATAGACAATAATCTTTTAAATTAAACACTAATCGCCCAATTTACTATATATAGTGTTATGTGTTCTCGTTTATTCTTCTTTATCATATTTCCACCACTCAGTTCCGTATTTCTCTTTTAATCCAAGAGTATATTCCGTACGCTTTCTTATTTCGTTAAAATCATTAGACTGACATATTCCTAATCTCATAGATTTTTTCGGAACGTTAGAAAATTTAGTTTTTGCAATATGTAACTCTTTTAGTATTTCAGGAATTCCATTTTTAAATTCAAATATGCATAAATGCTTGTGTCCGTGTTCTATTGAATCTATAGGATACCAACCTTCATAAATAGATTGAATTAATTTAAATTCTTCAAAAATTAGATTTGAAGGATTATCTAAATCAAAAATACAGTCAAACTGTTTAGGGATTTTAAAATCAGCATATGCATAGAGAGTAAATAAAAGAATTTGATTGTTTTTTCTTTCCCAATTAACGAATCTTTCGTATTCTTTTCCTTTCTCTTTATCCATACATCTCTTTACACACTCATCTTTCCAAAGAGCAATTGATTCATCAGAGAAAAGTTCTTCTGCGTATAAAAATCTTTCCTGTGGATTACAATCGTTTTCGTTTCTCATTTTTTTAAGTGACAACTACTCTATAAACGTATTTCATTGCGTTTATTTACTACTCAAATATACTTTATGTGGTTAATATTTTGTGAGAGGTTTTTAAATCATGTTAAAGATAGGAACACTCGAAAAAACCAAACAGCTCAAACCGACATTCCATTCAAAACATGACAATTACAACAAAAACACAAGTCAAAGTAAAATAAAAAACCATCTTAAACACCTCATTTAAAGCGATTATTAAGTAAGTCGGAAAACCAATTTCTGAAAATCTCTTCGTCAATTCAGTATTGAATATGCTGTTTCAAATTGTAGCAAGCATCATTAAACTGAGTAAACTTTTAGAAATTAGACAAATAACTTTCTTTGCCTTAATATTTATTTTCTATTTTGTTAATGTATCTAATATTGTTTCTAATCTATCCAATGCTGACCCCCAACCATTATAGAATCCCATCTCTTCCTGCTGCTTGCAATATTCAGGTGTTTCGTGAATAACACTAAATGTAAGCTTGGTTTTATCTCCATCTGCTTCAAAGTAGGTTTGTAGCTCTACATTTTCGGTCATAGGTTTAAAGTTAGCAGAAGTAATTATTCTCTTTAACTCTTCAATTTCTTTATATGTCCCTTCCGATATAAATTCATTTCCGTTTGGCATTGGCATTGAATATTTCCATTTTCCACCAACTTTAAAATCGTGTTGAATTACTTTAATTTCCATTCCATTTGGAGCCCACCATTTTAAAATGTGTTCAGATTGTGTCCAAGCATCCCAAACTAATTGTATAGGTGCATTAAATGTTTTCTCTATTGTTAGAGTTCTGTTTGCTAAATCGTTCATTTTTTATCGTTTTTTGCTTGTATTTGATTAATGTAATTTTCAAAGGAATCTATTCTGTCTTCCCATAATTTATTATACTGTTTTATCCATAAAAAAGCAGGAATTAGTTTTTGCGGTTGGATTAAACATAAACGTTCTCTTCCAATTTGGTTAAAAACTATTATTCCACATTCGCTTAATATTTTCAAGTGTTTAGAAATTGCAGGCCTGCTTATCTCAAACTTTTCGGCTACCTCATTTACACTTAAAGTTTCAGTTGCGAGTAATTCAATAATATCTCTTCTAACTGGATCTGCTATAGCTTGAAAAACATCTCTTCTCATAATTTACGTAACTATTCGGTTACAAATATATATGTAATCATTCGGTTACGCAAATAATTACGAAAAAAAGTTTAGATATTGAATTCCTGAATTTGAATGGTAATTGCTACTAACAAGTATGTATAACAGGGCACTGTATCTTACATATCCCATATAGACATCACAAATCTAGTAGTTTATAAGAGTTTGAAAACTATTCAACTTTATATACAAGTGTTAGTTTATTTTAGCTTAAACTAACAATTAAATACTTCTCTAACAGCTTAAAGGCTTCCTGTTTTGAAGACTTCCCCTTAAAATCTTAAAAAAACATCTGAAATTCACTCAAAAAAAGTAAAAAGTGCAGCTGGACAACTACTTTTCGATGTGCTATATAAAAGCCTAATTATAAGCCTCTAACATCAAATTTAAGCCTCCAAACCTATAGGTTTTAGATAAGCCTATGAAACTAAAAGTACTTATAGAACACCTTATTTAAAGCTTTTTTTTGGAAATTAAGGCCTTGCATAACGGTTACTGGTATTAGCGGCTGGCTTTATTTCTAATTTCTAGCTATTTACTTTTTGAAAATAATTGGGTGATTTTTTTCAACAAATAAATTAACATCCTTTTCAGATATAAAATTAGGATATGACATTAGTAATAATTGTAATGGAGATTGATCTTCTTTTATAGGAGGTATTTCATAATGGTGTTTATTTAGTTTAAATCCCACTCTTTCATAAAATTTTATTCTACGTTCATTAATATTGGATGTAGGTAGTTCAACCTCCAGTAAAATCGATTTGTTATCACTGTCAATAAATTTATTTAGAATTAACTTTCCAATTCCTTTATTTCTTTGTCCTAAAGCCGTAGCAAAGTGGTCTATGTATCTATATGAGTCAAAATCCCACCATAAGATAAATCCTATAAATACATCCTTATTAATTAAAACATCAAAATGATAACTGTCATTTTGTAAAATATATGATTGGTCATCTAATAATCTTCGCTCTTCAATAGGAAAAGCATCTTTATAAAGTTTCCACGCCTTCTGAAAATAATTATCTGAAATATGTTTTAGTCGTATTAGTTTCATTTGGTCGCTTGTTGCTAACTACTCTATAAACGCATTTTATTCGTCTATCTACTATTCAAATATACTTTAATTTGGATAACATGTCGAAAGAGCTTCTAATTTTTATAAGATTAGAAGAACTAACGTGTATGTGTATTCCTGTAGTTTTAGAGCTGTGATGTCCTAAAGGTTTTTGAATTCCAGTTTGTATAAAAACGGTGATTAATCAAACAACTAAGCTTATAATTTCGAATAGTTATGTATAATTAGTTGATGTTTATTGTTTAGTTTATCACATCAATGATTCTATTAATTATTATTGGCTGTAAATCTTTTTTATCCCTTTCTAATATAAAAACAGATATTGAAGTATCAATTTTAGGAAAGTAAATAACTTTAGTGCCCCAAAACCCTCCATGACCATAGCCTTTTAACTCTCTATAACTTTCTTCATATATCCCCATGTAGTAAGGATGAATCCAAGGTTTTTCTACTTCAACTTTCTTGTATATTAAGTCAAGTACATTTTTATCTTGAATTATTTTATGGTTGAAAAGCTGGTAAATAAACCTAGATAAATTTTCTGGTGTGCAAGCAATTCCACCTCCTCCATATAAATCCCAAGAAATATCTATTTTACTTGAATCCCATTGATAAGTATCCCAATATTGATTTACCAGCCTTTGTACACCTGTTGGCTTTTTTTCTAGTGTTGGCATCCACAAATCATTTAAATTAAGCTTAGAGTAATTTAATACGTCTCGCATTGCTTTATAAAATGGCTTACCAGTTATTTCTTGTATAATTTCGGTAAGTAGTAGATAATTTACATCAGCATATTTAAAAACCATACCAGGATTATCTAAAGGATCTGAAACTTCTACAGTTCGCAATAATTGCTCTTGGCGAGTCCATCTATGAGTAGGGTTTTTATTTACAAAGTCAATATAGTCGTCATCTACATAGCTTCCTATTCCACTTGTATGACTTAACAAATGAAACACTTTAATTTTTTGAAGTTGATATCCGTCTGACTTGAATAGCTTTAGAGTTTTTGAAGATAACAGTTCATTTATTGGTTGATCTATTTTCAGTTTACCGTTTTCTATTAATTTTAAAATTGTTGCAGACACAAAAGTTTTAATATTGCTTGCTATTAACCCAGGTTCATTAGTCTCAAGTTTATGTTTTTGTGTTTTATCAGAATAACCTGTAGTAAAACTATGTGATATTCCTCTTTTTGGCGACTCTACATGTATTGATATCCCAATAGATTTCTTATTTTTCATATAAAGTGAATCCATGAAAGCCTCAATTTTCTCATCAAAATTTTGAGATTTAGATTTTTGAGGCACACATACACATAGAGCTATTATAACTCCAAAGAATATTTTTTTCATTTAAATCCATTTTTTTAATTACAGAGCACCATTTTATAGACGATCTTATGGCGTTTATTCACTATTCTAATATACTTTATTGGGTTAATGTAACAAAAAAAACTCTAAATTTCACTAAGATTAAAACACGCACATATTTATTTGTATATGTACCAACTCAAAGCATGACAATTACAATAAAAAAGTGCTTCAAACTCCTCATTTCAAAATATTTAAACAAATTAATTTTTAGCACAAAATTATCTAACTCAATTTGTTATTTCCTTTAATATCTGCTTCCAAATGCTGTCCTTAAACCGCGCTCTAAACACTCCAAAGTGACCTATTTTATTTACTTTAAAATCACTTGGTCTTAAAATTATTGATTTACGTTTTGCGCTTTTATATTGTTCTGTCATCCATTCAACTGCACTTAATGGTGCAAAATCATCATCATCAATACTAAATGCCGTTACATTGCTACATATTTTGTCATAGTAGGTTTGTTCTATTGTTGTGTCACTGAGAATATAATTCTCATTTTTTCCCCAATTAGACCATTGGTAGGCAACATGCTTTGGAAGATTTTCCATTCCACTTATTTTTTTTGAATTAAGATATCCAAATGTTTTAATGAGGATAGGAAAAAGTATATACCAATTAAACCACATTTTTATTCTGCCAATTCCATTCCAATGTTTCCAATAACCTGATTGTGCTGCTACCAAAACCAATTTATCAAGTTTTACTGAGTTTTCAGCAAGCCCAATAAGTTGGCCTCCTATACTGTGACCAAGAATTACTTTTTTAGAATTAGGGTAATTCTTTAAAACGTATTTAATAATCTGCTCCAAATCATTTCTACCCCAATCGGCTGCAGTATTGTTGAGCGCTTTTATTGGCCTTTTTAATGAACGACCAATGCCACAGTAATCAAAAGTTATAACCAGTATTCCATTGCTAGCTATAAACTGAGCAAATTTTTGATAGTATTCTTGCCTTACTCCCGTGGCAGATGCGATAATCAAAACTGTTTTATTTTTGCTGCCTTCAAACAGAGTAGCCGATAAATTTTCAGTTCCAGATGTTATTGTTATTTTTTTCATTTATTGTAATAACTGCCAAAGCTTGTTTATCTCAAAACTTATTTTACTTTCTTAAGGGTAAAATTTCTCAAAAATAAACGATCGTTTAAATGTCGCTTATTTTTTATTCTGTGTTATTTCCTTTTTATAATTATAAGATTTACCATTCTGACTTATCTTTAATTTATTTTCTTTGAATGTTACTTGAAAATTCAATTTGTCGTTTCGATACCCTCCTTCGGTTGTTTCTTTCAATAAGATGGGATCTTGATCTTCATATTGTAATGTCAAAAAATCACCTTTAACATCTATTTGAATCTTACTAGCATCCATTGAATAGAGGCCAACATGCGCTTTGATATTTCCATTGCTGGTAACGAATTCCCGTGAAGGGGAACTATAATCGGTCCAATTATATTCAATGGCAATAGATCGAATAATTTCATCCATAATAGGGAAACCATCATTAGAGTTAACCATAACAACAGCGCCTACTCCTAAATTTTTATAAGCGGTTACTTTTGCCACAAACCCTTCATCCCAACCGCTATGTCCAAAACGCTTAGCATCGCCTTTGCCCTTAAGAAAAAATCCAATTCCAATCTGTTTAGCAACTTTTTGGGGCGTTAACATCTCCTCAATAGTTTTTTTCTTGAACAATTGTGATTGCCCTTTAAGTGAATTTTGAACTTCAATTACAACATTAGCGAGTTCAGTTGGATTGGTCCAGAGTCCAGCTGCTGCCATTTCTGGATAGGTATGAAAACGTCCTTTGATAGGCAGATTTTTTCTAGGATAAGCTGTAGATGCAAATTTCCCCAGTTTAGAGGGTAACGGTTGTTCGAAAGTGCTAAGCGGCAATCCTAGCGGTTGGAAAAGTTCCTCTTTTGCAATAGCTGGTAGTGTTTTGTGCATTACATCCTGGATAGCTAACTGGGCAACCGTTGTACCGCCTCCAGAATACCGAAAGGTCCTTCCTGGCAATATATTAACTTTTACTGCTGGAGTATTTGCTGGTGAATCCCCATTTAAAATTTGGGGAAGCGTTGGAATGGGTTCGGATGATAAGTACCCTGGAAAACCATGAACGGTTAAACCTGCTGTATGACTTAAAAGTTGGCGCAATGTAATCTTAGGTTGCCATGCTCCGTTTTTAGGAACCTTCCATGATTTTAAATAGTTATTAACATCGTCGTCTAGATCTACCATTCCCTTTTCTTTAAGTCTCATAACCGCAAGTGCAAAAATGGGTTTAGAAACAGAACCTGCTTCAAAAAGAGTGTTCACATCGACTGGCTGATTAGACGCAAGATCACGTTTCCCAAATCCGCGTGCCCATTCTATTTTACCTTCATTAATAACTGCTATACTAACCCCTGGAGTATGGTATTTCTCTAATTGATTTGTTAAAGTTTCGCGCTCATATTCCCCCTCTAAAGACGTTTTAACTTGAAGGTTATTTATAACTTGTTCAATTCTCGCTTCTACTTCTGGTGAGTACTTAGGATCATTAATGTTATTATTTCCCTTCTCTGAAGTGCAGTTCCAAAAGAAAATGGTTGTTAAGGTTATAATTTTTACTGTTTTCATGATGTCTTTAATTACACAACCATTCTACAAGCATTTTATGGTGTTTATTTACTATTCAAATATACTTTATTTCATAATACGCTAGAGATTTATAAAAAAACCTTTACAAATTACCATAGAATCCAAATGAAAGCAATAATGCAAGAGTACGAACTTCTAAAGGCTAAACTAAGTATGGTAGAACTTGTCTTTGGCACTTTAACGCAATGTATGGGCTTACGAAAAACAAATACTATAAATATAAAACAATACAGTTATAGAGATCGCCGCTATGTAGCCTTCCCTATCCCACTCAAAACCTGTCATTTATAACATAAAAACCACTTCAAGCCTCTCGTTTAAAGCAGTTTTACTAAAATTGTACTTAATTTTAATCCTTAACACACCAAAATAAATACATTGATTTAAAAAAAGTAGGGTCTTTAGACTCGACTTCTTCCCAAAACGCAAAAGTATTCTCTGCTCTATAATTAATATTTAAATTCTTTTTATTAGAAAGGTCAAATTTCACATAAGATAATTCACAATCAGACAATAGGTTCTTTAACATTGGAAAAGTATAGTTGATTTCTGAAGCATGCAGAAAAAGATCTACAAACCCATTAAGATTGAAGAACTCTGTAAACCTCATTGCATAAAACAAGTATTCTTGATTAGCTTTTTTTAACATTTCGCTTCTCATTTTTCGTATCACCTCAATCTCTTGTGTTTTATTGGGCACTTCAAATTCCTTTTTAACTTCTATAAGTGGTTCTCGAGCTTTTTTACTATACAATCCTAATTTCAAAATCCCTCCAAATTCCAATGCATTTTGCAATTTTATCAATCCTTCTTTTGGATTTGGTAAATGATGTAATACTCCAACACACTCGATCATAGCAAATTTTTCTTTAGCATTTAAGGCCAAAATATCTTTTTGCTTAAAATCAATATTACTAATCCCTAACTTATTTGCTTGCTTTTTTGCGTATCTCAGCGATTGAATACTTAAATCTATCCCTACTACTTGAATTTCTGGATGACGAAGTGCAACTTGTATAGCATGCCGCCCTGTTCCTGTTCCTGCAATTAACACACGATGGTTTGTCTTAGGAAAATTAACAAACTGTTTTGGAAACATAACTTCTACCCAGCTATTTAAGCTTTTAGGTACAATTTGATTAACTCCTTGCCACATGGGATAAGGAAAAAATTCGTATTGCTGTTTAACTGCTAGCAAATTTTCTGTAACCTCATCTATCTTAATCGCAACCTGCTCTTCGGTAAAATAATGTTTTAGTGTTTCGTCTTTTACCCAAGGTATAAATTCTTCTTTCAAATGCATTTCGTACATAGCCACAATTGCTACACTAAATTCTTTTTCTAATGGTAAACTAACTTCATAAAATGCAGCCTTTACATTTTGAACAATTTGAAATTCCGATTCACTAATGTCCCATAAAAAATGATTTAATCGTACTTGAATGGCGATACTGTTGGCTAATCTTAAAAATGATTTATTACTATGATTTGTTTTGTCTAAAGCTTTAATCAAAAGTTGTTTACGTAACCTAATAAAACGACACTCTATATCGTAATTTTTAACAAAATCTTTTCTTAAAACACTATGTATTAATTTGACTAAATAAGATTCGTCTTTTGGTAAAGGATATTCTTTTAAAAAACTAATTATTATTGTGTAGGTATAAAGTTCTACATTCCTTGTTGCAATAAGAGGTTGTGCTATAATTTCTGAAATTACAGTTAGCTGTTTCTCTCCTAACAGATGGATATCTAATTCCCCATTTATTCGATTATCAAAAATTCCTAATAGTTTAACTAAACAAGGCTTAAATTTATTATTTATCGAATAAGACATCAATAAATAATGTAGTGCTATATTGAGTAATTTCTTATCCAAAAAGCACATCCCTAAATAGTAATTTTTAAGATAGCTTACCTTTTCAGGCACTATAGCCTCGAATATCTTAATAGCTTGATTGTACTTTTTATTTTTCCTATATGCTTCTCCTAATAAAAATTGTGCTTCAATATGTTGGGGAAATTTTAACAGAAAATCCTTAAAAAAATAGACGCCCTTTTCCGCATCTTCGTCTAGGTATATTTGACCTGTTAATAATGTGGCTTTTTCAATGTATTGGGGTTCTTTTATTCTTTTTACTGTATTAAGAGCCTTCGCATATTCCTTTTTTTGGCGGTATAGATCTGCTAATTCGAGTATTTCCAAGGCATCAGCACTCAAATTACTGGATAGTATTTCGATAGCTCCTTCTATATTTCCATTCAATCGATACTCCCGTGCAGCTTCTATTAAGTGCTCTGAAATAGAACGAGTAATTTGCCCCATAGCACTAAATTAACATTGTTGAAGCGCTTTCTAACCCTTTTTTATTGCCTATTTTATTTCGCTTTTCTAAAAAGGTTAACGATCCTCCTGGATAATCTAGGTATGAAGGCAGTTCAGGAACTTCTCCCTTCAATCCCAAAGCTAAATACCTTCTACTCACGTATAATATTAATTTTCTATCCACAAGACTTTGCAACACATTTTCGATCTCTTCTTCTGCTACCCCATCTTCTTTCATCAAATTCAATATTTGCTTCTTTAATACAGGGTTTGCACAAATACGATAAATCTTAGATTCTAATTCATTTAATTCGGTAATAAAACGATTTGCGACTTCTCGAGTATCCATTATTTTAAGGTATTCGTTATTATCTATAACAAACATTAATGGACGCTTTGCAATATTCCAAAAATTACTATTCCAAGCTTTTATTTCTTTTTGCAATGCATTTTGCCCTGAATTTTGAAAAATAGTAGCTTCCGTTAACTTGTACTTTGCTTCATCATTGGCTAACTCTCCTTCAAAAAAATACGCGATTCCTTCTAAAGCTAATGAGTCTAAACTAGGATAAATAAAAGAATAACTAATTAACGGTCTTAATTGAAGTCCATACGCTTTAGCATTAGTATGATAAGGGCTAAATCGTTGATATCTTACTTTAATCATATATTGTTGTGGAGGTTGCAGATGTTGAATTAAAGGAACAATACGTGCCATTTCATGGTACCACTCTTCCAATTCTCCTGGAATGTTTGCAAGAATATTCCAGGAAACTCGCACTCCATTTTCTCTACATGATTTTAGTGCATAAATATTCTGTATAGCAGTTACTCCTTTTTGCACCAATTTTAAAAAATCATCATTTAAACTTTCAAATCCAGGTTGAATCCATTTCACACCAGCTTTAGAAAGCATTTCGACTTGAATGGGTTTTAAATTGGCTTTGGTTTCAAAAAAAATAGAATACTCATTTTTCTGCTCTATCAGTTTTGGAAATAAAGTTTTATGGTATTCTGTAGGAAGAATATTGTCTACTACTTCAAATTTTTTAATTCCTGTTTGTTGTGATAACTCATCCCATTCTTGCAATACTCGTTCGGCCGATTTGGATCGATGAGTCATCCCACCCCCATTCAATCCACAAAAAGTACAGTGTTTCTTTGCTCCCCACCAACACCCGCGTGATGTTTCTACGATTAATCCAGGCTCTATTTCTTCTACAAGATTTAAAGCTTCTAAGGTTTTAAAGTAACTTGCATAATCAGGAGAAGTTACCTTGTCCATATTGGTGACCGAAGCACGCACTAGTCTTTCTCTTGTCTTTTCGGATAAAATTCCGATAGGTAAATTTTCTGGAGTTTCATTATGGTTCACCAAATGGGCTACAAAATCTCCAATTACTTCATCGCATTCACCTGAAAAAACAAAATCTATCCAAGAGAAATTATCAAATAATGTTTGCCCCATTTGCCCTTCACAATTTGCACCTCCCATTATGGTAAACACCGTATTATCTTTCTCTTTTATACGTCTTAATAAAGCTAGCGAGGCACAATTCTGTTGAAACGTTGAAGTACATCCCACTACTTTTGGTTTTTTTGCCAAAATCTTATCAGCTAAATCATCTATGAATTGATTCGATTGATTTCGAATCTTTTCTAATCTTTGTATCACCTCAGGTGTAAAATATTCGAAAAGTTCGTAATAGGCATTATCATTATGTTGATATTCGGGAAAAGCGGCTTTAGAAAACGTCCATTCCCCCACCATATCTTCATGATTGATACTATCAATAAAGTGGTAGTTTTCTACTCCGATACATTTGGCATATTCCAAGGTACCGTACATAATTTCAGTACTAATAGCTTTAATTGCGATATACTTCTTTATAATTCCTAAGGCCAACGAAGGACGTTCGAGAGAAGCATATGGCATATTTATCAAAACAACATTGGTTTCCATCTATTTATCTACTATCAATGAAGCAATTTCTTCTTTATATCCATTATCAACTCCTGGTGAAGGTTTCCATTTGGGTTCATTATCAAGTACACCTTCTTTAAATAGAATGTTTAAATGGAAAATAATTTCAGACATTTCATATCCCTTTGCTTTATGAATGTCACTAACTAGGTTAAAAACTTCTGTTTCTCCTTTTTCCAAATAATCTCCAATAGCTTGCATAAACTCATTATTTTCATACTTATGTTCTACGACTTTATTAAAAAACATAAAACCTGTTTCTATTTCTAAAAATTCCAAATCTTCACGTAATCGAATAACTCCATTGATATCTAAAGTCGTTTTCATATTCATGCTAATCATTTGATTCAATACGGTATCAAAATCTACTGCATCTGAAAATTTTCTTTCATCAAAAATCATATAGCCTAAAGGCCACTTGTCACTTGCATTACAAGGGCTTATTAATCTGATTGTTTTTTCAACCATATTGACTAAAAACCCACTTACACAGGAAATGGTACTTGAAAGTACAGGTCCATCTTTCCCATACATCTCCTGAATTTTTTTCTTATGTTTTGGATCGCGTGCTCGACCTGCTACAGCTTTCGCGGTAATTGCTCCTTTATTTTGAGTGACCAATTCTACCAACAACAGTTCTTCTGCAGAAAACTCTTCATGAACTTTATTTAGTTGTTTTATAGTAAGAATTGAAAAGCGATTTAGCTCTCCATCATTGTCTTGGCTAAAAGCAAGTATATCCCTTATTAAATCCACGTTTTTCATGGGAATAGCTGTAGTAGTTTGTGGTATATTTTCCAAAATCTCGCTGTAATCTTTCAAAAAACTCAAATATCCTGGGTTGTCTAATGGGTCTGAAGCCCAATAACAAAACCCTTTTCCAGAATCTACACCTAACGTATTACGTACACTTGTTAACACTTCTCTCCATAATGCTTTATTTTCATCATTATACTCTAGTACTGTTTTTAAACGTTGTGCAGATACACCACAAAACCAGCACCCTACAGAACATCCTTGACTTAACTCGAATACAATAGGCGCATGTACAATACCATGCGCTTTCATTACTCCAAGTTCACTATAGGTACGATATATATTTCGACGTCTCCAACTTTCAAATTTCGGGTTATCTAATTTTAGACCTCTAATGACATCTCTGTATTTTAATTTTTCTTGAATAAAAGATTCATAGCGTTTTACCGCTAAAGGTACAGCTGTAGTTGATCTATCAAAGCTTTTAAGAAATTCTGCGTCCCATAAAAGTCTAATTTCTTCAGGATTGGCTTGTAATCCATATTTCATAGAAATTGCTTTTGCATCTCCCTTTATTTCATTCCTAAAAACAGGATCGGCAGTCCAGCGTTCTAAAAAACGTTTGGTATGCGCTATACTAGATAAATATTCTTGACCTATTGATTCTATATCAGATAAAACTAATTGTATTTCCCCTGACTGTAAAGATTCTTTAATAGTTTTTGTAGTGGTCGCCCATCTCATAAATACGTGAAGCTAAATTATACAATAGCAGATACATTCTCCTGTATTATTAACATGGTTTCTAATAAGTACATAGTAACCTTACAGAAGAACTTCATAATATAAAACAAAGCCTTATACCTACTCTTTTGAATTTTGGATATTAAAAAAACACATGTAATACCATTCCTTTTATAAAACAATAAACGGTATTAATAAAACAACTCTCCCAAACAGGATTGGAGTTAAAAAAATTATTTGATTTGGATATACTTAAATGACTACCCCAACGACAACAAGAGCTACGGCTGCCGCGGCTGCTTCGGTTGCTGCTGCAACATTTTGAACAGCTGCAGCATTGGCTTCGGCAACAGCATTTGCTGTAGTATATGCATTAATTGCCTCCCATCCTGCGGCTGCCTCAACCCGCAAGTCACTCGCTTGAAGTGTTCCTTTTACTCCCTTAGGCTTAGTAGGTAAGACTACATGACTCACCGTTTCTGTATTTTGCACGAATGCTAAACCTATATTTTCTGGTAATGGCAAAGTGTGTTTTATAAAATCTAAAACAGGTTCCAAATAATCATCTTGCTTATCTGCAGGAGGTATAACCACATACTTCAGTTGATCTGTGTTCTGTAGCAAGTTGATTTTCGTGTCTTTGTTAATACCATGAATCCCTGCTTCTTGCATTACTTCTTTTGGGTGGGCCAAAAACTCGTCTTTAAATGATTCATCGCTCCATACTTTGGCAACAATATCAGCCATAATTAACTTATTCTTTTCACTTTTTGAATTCATAAGGTTTTTGTTTTATTAATCCACAACAATGTAGTAAAATTAATTCATTTAATCTATTTATTATAAATTTACTTACATTTACTATATACAAATAATCTTACGGTAATTGTTTGTGATTAATAAAAATTTTCGAGAATTTAGATCAGATAAGAGAACAAACACAAATTTATAGTCTTTTTATATTTATTCGTAACCCAAAGGGACAGCATTCAAACTTTTTAAAAGGCGATACCTTTCTTATATTTTCATAATCTAACG
>CAZLTR010000009.1:0-1863 GCA_964562415.1 uncultured Hyunsoonleella sp.
CCAACAGAAGAGAACTTAAAAGGATGGTTCGATGCAGGTGTGACTTGTGTAGGTATGGGATCTAAATTAATTTCTAAAGAAATAATAGCAAATAAAGATTATGCAAAGTTAGAGCAAGACGTTAAAAATGCTTTAGCCATTGTAAAAGCGGTTAGAAAATAACAGATACCTCTGTTTATACTATAAAGTGTTATAAAGCCAAAACTGTGATTTAAAAGTCATGGTTTTGGTTTTTTTTATGGATTAAAAGATTAAAATAGGATTGTAATAAGAATCGTTTTGAAATGTCATAAGCCGTATAGGTATTATCTACAGTATTAGATGTAAATTTTAATGCGGTGCTTTTTTTCGCTTTAACTATAGCGTATGAGATAAATAAGGGATACCTTCTTGTTATAGACAATGGCAAATAGAAAATTAGTTTTAAAACTTAAAGTGGAAAAATTAAAAATCTACAGTAAGAGCTAACAAAACATCATAAAATGCTTAGCTCTTAAGTTTAAGGATGATGGTTTTGAAGTTAAAAAGCAATGATATGAATCTAATTAAAGTACAGTAGACTACTGTAAACATGTAATTTAAAGTGTTTTTTTTAGTCTTTCCATTTTTTTTGAGTTCTATAAACATCATTTCATCGGTGTTTTTTACACGATAGATTTTGGTGTAAAAGCATATTATCGACGAACAACATTTATAGAAAAAAAGTCGCTTAACAATTACTTAACATACAAGTTTGTGGAGCCATAATTTTCTAGAACTTTAATTTTAACATATTCGTAAAAAAGTGAAATCAAATAGTAGTATTTTTTAAAAGAAACGTGTTAAATTATAAAAATAGCAGTATTTAAATGGCAACTTGTTTTTAGTCGAAAAGCGAAAATAGCTGTTTTAGCAAAATGCATGTAAAAGTTTACATTTTGGTAATGTGCTTTTTTTAATCTAGCTATTAGGGTTTTATAATTTTGTCCCAGTTAAAATTTAATAACCCCATAAAGAATTTTATAAAGTGAAAAATTATCTATTATTAGTAGTATTATTGTTCGTAACAAGTGCTACAATCTCTCAAAGCAAAACTATAGAAACAATTTCTGTAAATGCAAGCCAAGTTAAAGATAGTGAATATGTTAAGGCATTAAAGGAGAGAGAATTAGCTCTAGAAAAAAAGTACAATAAATTAAAGCAAAAATTAGAAGAGCGTAAGACTAAGGAGTTACACAAGGAACAAATGGACGTTATTGCTTCAATTAACGAAGCTGAAGCGGAGAAAGTTTTAATTAAGAACGAAGAAAGACGCTTAGCTCAAATTCGTATCAATGACTCTATAGCTGAAGTTAACGAACGCAAACGTATTGCGACGCTTTACAAAAATGAACAGCAGAGACAACTTGCTTTAATTGCTGCAGATTCTATTGCTAAGGCTAAAAAAGAGCAAAGACTGAGTCAGCGTTTAGCCGAGAGAAAAGCTAAAGAAGCAGAGAAGCAAAACACAGAGAAAGCGATTGCAGCAAGAAAAAGAAAGAACTTAAAAGCTTTAGCAGAGGCTAGAGCCATAGAAACAGAAACACTATCTAAAGCGCTTGAAGCAGCAAGAAAAGAAATAGAAATTTTAAAGCAGCAACAGACTGAAGCAGCTCTGGTTGCTGAAAAAGCAGTGAAATAACAAGTGTATTACTCTGCATTATAGTTTGATTGCCTCAATAACAGTCAATGCTATAATATGTTGCCTTTAAATTTCACAACAAATTTTGAGATATTTAGTCAACAAATAGTTAAGATTTTAAATACAATAAAGAAAGACTGTCTAAAAAAGGCAGTCTTTTTTTATTGAAATAGAATTTGGATCGTTTAGATGTCTAAATGCTA
>CAZLTR010000009.1:1873-30332 GCA_964562415.1 uncultured Hyunsoonleella sp.
AAAACAAGTGTCAATTCTAGAAATAATCGCTCTAAGCGCAAACCCAATTCAAATAAAATTTTAAAACACTCTAAAAATTGCTTTTAGAATGTTTTCACTTAATTTTTTATCTTAGAATATCTTGTAAAGACTCTTTTAATGGGGTATATAGACCTGTTTTTTTTACAAGACGATTTGTGAGAATTGTTTTTATTTGGGTTTTTGCTGCTTGTATCTTGCCTTATTTCAGTGGTATATAGATTTGTCGTTACCTTAATTTGGATTTTTGAGACTAGTGTTTTTCTTAATTTTGAATAACTGACACTAAAAGAGATATGCTATGATTGAATTAATTAAGTTGGATGAAACATCTATGGTGCCAAAGTACCTACAGATCATAAATTCTATTATCCATAACATAACAGTTGGAAATGCACGAATTGGAGATAAAGTACCGTCTATAAATAAACTTAGTGAAGAGTTTTATTTGTCCAGAGATACTGTAGAAAGAGCCTATAATGTTTTAAAAGAAAAACAAGTTATCGTATCGGTTCATGGTAAAGGGACCTATGTGGCCAAAACACAGTTAAATGCGAAACGAAATGTTTTGTTTTTAATTAATAGATTAAGTCCGTATAAGCTACAAACATACAATGCTTTTTTTGAGACCTTGGGTAAAAACTACCACGTAGATTTTCATAGTTACCATTCTGATGAGACTTTATTTTTAGAATTATTTCATAAGAACGATTCTAATTACGATTATTTCGTAATGGCACCACATTTTAGAACAGACAACCTATTACATGCTAATTTTACAGAAAAAGTAAATGATTTTTTAGGAAAAATACCAGAAGAAAAGTTGATTTTCTTGGACAATAGAAATGCATTAGGCGGACGTTATATTGAGGTCTATCAGGATTTCGAAAATGACATTTTTAATGCGCTAACATCGGGCTTAGGGAAAATTTCAAAATATAGAACACTTAACCTAGTGTATCCTAAAGCTTCTTTTTACCCGCATCCTAAAGGTATTGTAGATGGTTTTAGTAAGTTTTGTTTACTACATGATTTTAATTTCAACATTATTGATGAAGTAGATCAAGATATTACATTACAAAAGGAAGAACTTTACATCACTATAGAAGAAGACGATTTGGTGAATCTCGTAAACCGAATGAAAGTTTTTGGCTATGAATTGGGAAAGGACTTGGGAGTGATTTCTTATAACGATACACCATTAAAACAATTGTTAGGTATAACGGTTATTTCTACCAATTTTGAAGGTATGGGACGCAAAGCTGCCGAAATGATTTTAAATAATGAAAGAGAACAAGTGAAAAATGATTTTGATTACATCGATCGAACTTCTGTATAGTTTTCTTTTACATATTCTATAACTGCATAGGTTAATTACTTAGAGTGTAGGGCTGTTTCTGTCTCGTTTGTATTTGCAAAAGAGAGTACGCAATACGAGTTTGAGCTGGTTTAAATAAAGTATAGCATGCACTTTTCTGTAACCCTTAAAAAGCGCTAAGTATGGCAATACCTAATAGCGTTTTTGTACTCTGGTTTTGTGATAATGGTATACTTTGTGAGGACGCCCTAAAATTGGATGTGTCCGTTTTAAATTTGAGATTTTATTTGAATCATATCGGTACTGTTCAGGACACTTATCTCTTGTGAGTAAATTACCTTTGTTTATATATTCAAAATATATAATAAAAAATAAAGACATTAGTAATTTTTAGAGTTACTAGTATTTTAGTAGTTAGTTTAAAAGCTGTTTAGTGTGGTATCTAAACAGCTTTTTGAATTAAATAGCGTTAGATTAAGCTTCTTTTACTTGAATATTTCTTATATTTTAAACGTATTTAAAATAAGACATAGCTTTTTAAGCATTGCTTTTGTAAGTGATGGCGTTAATAGTTATAACATAACTAGAATGGTTTCAATATTTCGATTTTATATTTTATTTTTTTCTATAAATATTTTTGTGTTGCACGCGCAAAAAGAGGCTTACCATTTTAAACATATTTCTACAGAGCAGGGTTTGTCTAGTAATTTGGTAGTTGCTATAGAGCAAGACCAACTCGGGCAAATATGGTTTGGAACACGTAATGGGCTTAACAAATATAATGGTGTAGATGTAGAAGTTTTTACGAATATCCCCAAAGACAGTTTAAGCTTAAGTAATAATGATATTTTAACCGTATTAGAAGATCGAGACGGATTTATTTGGGTAGGTACTTACAATGGTTTAAACAAATACAATCCTGTAAAAAATACATTTAAGCGTTATTACCGCCGAGAGAGTAAGTCTAATTCTTTAGTGAATACCTTTGTGCTTTGTAGTAAAGAAATGCCAAATGGCGAGTTATGGTTTGGTACAGCTAATGGTATCTCGATATATAACAAGGCAACCGATGATTTTAAAAATATATACACAGCACCGATTAATGGTAATGTAAAAGCTTTTAAAAGAATACAATCTATTTATGCAGATACTTCAAATCAAGTTTGGCTAGCAACTAGAACAGGGTTGGCAAAGTTGGTGCCCACCAAAGACAATCCTTATAATTTTAAAATGTATAACTGGTCTGTTTTGGAAAAGGACCTTTTTATTCATGAAATTATAGAAGTGAAACCAGGGGTATTGGGCATAGGAACCAAATATAATGGTTACTTATTATTTAATATCGCGCAGGGCACTTTTGAGCGTTTGGCTAATGCTAATATTTCGCCAACTGCAGATGTGAGAAGTCTAGCAAAAGCGAACGATGGTAATATTTGGATTGGAACCACAAATGGGATACATATAGTTAATACAGAAGGTAAGGTAACTTCTGTTAAAGAAGACCCCAATACATTTTCGGGTATTAGTCAAAATTATATAAAAGCAATATTTAAAGATAGAAATGGGTCTATGTGGCTTGGAACCTTTAGTGGAGGGGCTAATATCTGGAATCGGATTAACGAAAATTTTGTACGGCTTAAAAGTACGCATACGAACAACAGTAGAGTAACTGCTATAGTTAATGACGATGCGTCTAATGTGTATTTTGCAACAGAACAGGGTAATATAAATAAATTAGATAATCAAGGCACCATAAGCTCGTTATTAAAAGTTAGTAAGCAGAAAGATAGCTCATTAACTTACCCTATACAGACCTTATTATATACAAAACCAGGCTTGTTATGGGTGGGAGTTTTAGATAGAGGTGTCTTTATTTATGATATTGCAACCAAACAAAGGCGAAATGATATTATTAGTAAAGAGTTACAAGAGTATTTGGGTGATACTGGAGTTTATGTTATTAAAGAAGATGCCGAAAATGGCGTCTTTTGGTTTGGAACCTTAGGAAAGGGCTTGGTGGGGTATAATACGAGAACAAAAAGTTTAATTAAAATACAACGCCCCGATTTAACAACTAATGTTGTTAAAACTATACTTGTAGATGCTAAAGGTGCTGTTTGGATTGGTGGTGGTTTAGGAGGGGTTAATAAAATAAGTTTTAAACCAGATGGAAGTTATAATGTGTCTAAATATTTAAATGAAAATCCATTTTCAAGGTTTAGTATAAATACTATTTATAAAGATAGAACTAATACCATTTGGCTTGGGACTAATACTAAAGGACTTTATAAATATGATGGAAAATCGTTTAGTAAAAAGCATATAGATGTAAAGAATCCTGTAAGTACTATTTAC
This sequence comes from uncultured Hyunsoonleella sp., assembly GCA_964562415.1. Lineage (GTDB taxonomy): Bacteria > Bacteroidota > Bacteroidia > Flavobacteriales > Flavobacteriaceae > Jejuia. The sequence goes on from CAZLTR010000009.1 coordinate 5,565, forward strand.
AGTATATTAGAAGGTGATGAAGGATATATTTGGATGGCCACTAACAAGGGGGTCGTAAAGTACGATACTAAAACAAGAAAATCTACGGTCTATAACCAAAAAGATATTTTGAGTTATAGCGGTTTTAATGTAAACTCTAGTTTAAGCTTACCAAATTCTCAATTTTATTTTGGGGGTTATGAGGGGGTGATAACGTTTAATACGAAACGAATTTATAAAAATGAGTATGTTCCAAAAGTATTACTATCAGATTTAAAAATTAAAAACCAATCTGTAAAAGTTAGTAGTGACGATGCCATACTATTTAAGAGTGTAAGTTATGCCCATACGATACAGTTAAAGCATGATAATGCCAATTTCTCTATTAGTTATGCATTGCCCAATTTTACAAATCCAGAGCATAACTATTATGCTTATCGCTTAAAGGGCTTAGATGAAGCATGGACATATACTAAAAAGACCGAAGCATTTTATACATTACAAAGCTCTGGAGACTATATTTTTGAAGTTAAAGGCGCCAATAGTCATGGCGTATGGAACCATCAACCCGCTAAGTTGAGAATAGTTGTGCATCCTGCTCCTTGGTTGAGTTGGTGGGCTATTGCTATATACTGTATTTTTATAATTGTAGGCCTAAGCAGTTTGTATTGGATTTTACAATCGCGATCTAGATTGAGACATAAACTAGAACTAGAATATGTTGAGAGTAAACGCAGTGAAGAGTTGAACAAGGCAAAGTTACAGTTTTTTACAAATATTTCTCATGAATTTAGAACACCTTTAACCTTAATTTTAGGGCCTTTACAGCAGTTGTTAAAACAATATGATGGTTCTCCTAAAATGTTTAAAAAACTAAAGGTTATAGAAAGTAGCGCTAACCATTTATTGCGTTTAATTAACCGACTAATGGATTTTAGAAAGTTAGAACACAATCAACTTAAATTAGAAGCAGCTCAAGGCAATATCGTTAAGTTTTTACGTGAAATATTTTTATCATTTCAAGAATATGCTAAAATAGGTGGGTATACTTATACCTTTGAGAGCGAGGATGATAAAATAGTATTGTATTTTGATAGGTATAAGTTAGAGCGCGTATTTTATAATCTAATTTCTAATGCATTTAAGTATACCGAGAAAGGCGGGCAAATAACCGTAGAAGTTGTAAAAGCGGATGGTGGTGTTTGCATTCGTGTACGGGATAATGGTATAGGTGTTGCCGAAGAATATATAGATAAAATTTTTGACCGCTTTTTTGAAGCATCAACGCAGCAAAGACCAGAAGAAACCTATAAAAAGGGAACAGGTATAGGTTTGGCCATCGCCAATAATATCGTAAAATTACATCGTGGCACTTTAGAAGTTGAAAATGTGAAGCCGAAAGGCGCTGTTTTTACTGTCAAGCTTAAGCAAGGCAAAGCTCATTTTTTAGAAGATGAAATATTGAAGGATTTTAAAATGAGTGATGAAGTATCTCAATATGCCACTCAATTAGAAGCTTTAAAAATGTCGCAAACTGATGAGGTTTTAGAGAGTAGTGTTGTAGATGAAAAGAAGTATACACTTTTAGTGGTAGAAGATAATAAATTGTTAAGGTCGTTCATGAAAGAACTTTTAAGGCAAGACTATAATGTACTTCAGGCAGAAAATGGCGCAGTTGCTTTAGAAAAAGCCCAAAAGCACCTTCCCGATTTAATTGTTAGTGATGTTATTATGCCTGAAATGGTAGGAACAGAATTGTGTTCTAAAATTAAGGCAGATATCAATACAAGTCATATTCCTGTAGTATTATTAACGTCAAGAACGTCTTTAATTTATAAATTTGAGGGTCTAGAAAGTGGAGCCGATGATTATATAAGTAAACCATTCAACCTCAGAGAATTTCAGCTTAGAATTCATAATTTACTAGAATCTCAAGAGCGTATAAAAAATAAGTTTGCTAAGAATGACATCTTTATTGCCGATGAAATAGCAGTAACCACTATAGATGAAAAGCTACTTAAAAAAGCATTTAAAGTGGTAGAAGATCATATGGACGATGAGAATTTCGATGTCGAAACCTTTGCCATGCATTTAGGGGTAAGCCGTTCGTTATTATTTACAAAAATTAAAGCTTGGACAAATTTCACACCTAACGAATTTGTTAGAGAAATTAGGCTTAAATACGCAGCAAAACTGTTAGAAAATAAGGCCATTAGAATAGCCGAAGTTTCTAATAAAGTGGGCTTTAAAAGAGCAAAATATTTTAGCCAATGTTTCCAAAAAAAGTATGGTATGACACCTACGCAATATGCCGAGAAGAATTTAAAGTAATACAACTCCTATTTACTTACTCTATAGGATTAGAGCATCCATTTTCTTATTTGAAAGTTAAAACAGTATATTTGCTTTTATCTAAAAAATAAAAGCCAATTGGTATTGTTTTTGAAAAATACAATACGCTTCATGTCTATTAATTAAGTTATGTTAAACCTCTTGTAATAGCGCATAAGATCAAATACTTTCATATGAATAAACTCAATTTTTTTTACATTTCGTTACTATTAGTTACAGGGGCATTGTATGCTCAAACCATCAATCCACCAGCAGGGCGTATAGCCATTGTCGCAGACGGTAATTCTCCCGATCCAGATGATTTAGGTGCTACAGCGGTTTCATTAGCAGTGCTAAGAGCTACAGGATTGGAGGGGCGACTTGTGCACTATTCACACAGTTGTGATTTAGTACGTGGGACGCGTATTTCAGAACGTGCAGAAAAGGAACGCCATCATTTAATGCAGTTAAGTTGTGATGTTACAGCAAGACGTTGGGGTGGATTCGACGCTATAACGTTTTATGATGCTATATGGGAAAAGAAAAAAACTATAAAAGATTTAAGTCGTGCTATTAAAGCGTCTACAGCAGAAGATCCTTTGTGGATCATAGAAGCAGGAGAGCCAGATGTGATCGGTTTTGCATTAAAAGCATCTCCCAAAAAATACCATAAATATGTTAAAGTAGTAACACATCATCCTGCAAATGATGATGCAGGTGATTTTTTTACCTGGCAGCAAATATTAGATTTTGGTGTGGAAGAAGTGCGTATTACAGATCAGAATATCAATTTAAAAGTAGCTTTAGAGGAGTGGGACTGGGCAAAAACGCATAACGATTCTAGAATCCAGTGGATTTGGACTATAGGTAAGATTGCAGAAGTGGATAATATCGTTAAATTTCAAAAGGGAAAATGGGATTGTTCCGATGCAGGAATGTTACTCTATTGGATGACAGGAGCTACAAATGGAGGCGCACAGGATGCCTCTGTATCTTATGTTAAATCAATATTGACAGATTATGTAACCGCTCACCCAGAGCCTAAGCGAAAGCCTCGCAAACAGAAAAAATAGGAGGTGTTTCTTTTTAGAATTAATCCCTAAAGCATATGTGGTTTATAAAATAGATAGCGCATATCTATACCGATAAAACAGAATTTATTATTTATAAAGAAAAAGCTCAATGTATTAAATACATTGAGCTTTTTTTATGGTAGATATTATAATCAATATTAACTTACAGCAGCTTTAATACGTTTTATAGCTTCTATAATTTGCTCATTAGAGGCAGCATAAGAAATTCTAATACAATCTGGGTTGCCAAAAGCTTCACCTGTAACTGTAGCAACTAAAGCTTCTTCTAATAAGAATAATGAGAAATCTGTAGCGTTATTAATGGTTTTCCCTTTAAGGGTTTTTCCAAAGAAATGTGTAACGTTAGGGAATACATAAAAAGCGCCATCAGGAACATTGCATTGGAATCCTTCAATATCATTTAAAAGTCCTAGAATTAAATCACGACGGTCTTTAAATTCGTCAATCATGTATTTTACTTTCTCTGGCGATTCTGTACAAGCAGTAATCACAGCACGTTGGGCTATACAGTTAGCACCACTCGTAGCTTGGCCTTGTAATTTATTACAAGCACGCGCAATCTTTTCTGGTGCACCAATGTAACCAATACGCCATCCAGTCATTGCAAATGCTTTTGAAACACCATTTACAGTAATAGTTCTATCGTACATTTCTTCAAAACTAGCAATACTAGTGTGTCCCTTCCCATAATTAATATGCTCATAGATTTCATCAGAAACGACATGTACATTTGGGTATTTCGCTAAAACATCAACTAAAGCTTGTAATTCCTCTTTGCTGTAAACAGATCCACTAGGGTTACATGGCGAGCTAAACCACATCATTTTTGTTTTAGGAGTGATTGCTGCTTCTAATTGGGCCGCAGTCATTTTAAAGTCAGTATCTATAGATGTTTTAACTTCTACAGGAACACCTCCAAATAATTTTACAATATCAGAATAACTTACCCAATATGGGCAAGGTAGTACGACTTCATCTCCATCGTTTAGCATCACACCAGCAATATTAAATAGCGCTTGTTTAGCACCAGTAGATACTACAATTTGAGAAGGTGTATAAGTTAAGCCATTATCACGATTAAATTTAGTAATGATAGCATCTTTTAATTCTGCATATCCATCAACAGGCGTATAAGAGTTATAATTATCATTAATGGCTTGAATCGCAGCGTCTTTTATGAAATCTGGTGTGTTAAAATCGGGCTCACCAAGACTTAAACCAATAATGTCTTTGCCTTCGCCTCTTAGTTCTCTTGCTTTAGCCGCCATTGCTAAGGTGGCAGATGTTGCCATGCTTAATATTCTATCGGATAGTAATTGCATTTTTTGATTTTATATTTAAATGTGAAATGTAAGTTTTAAGCTAGGGTTGGTTTATTTCCTAGTAATTTTAGTTGATTGTAATGTTCTGCTACAGCTTGAATAAAAGAGTGATACTCGTTATAAGGCAAGCTAAATTCGTTAGCGGTTTCCTTAACTATTTGAGCTATTTTACTGTAATGAATATGACTAATATTAGCAAACAAATGGTGCTCTACTTGTCTGTTTAGACCACCAGTATAAAACTCAGCAAACCAATTTTTAGGAGAAAAATTAGAGGTAGTGAATAATTGGTGGATAGCCCAGGTGTTTTTCATGTTGCCTTGAACATCAGGCATAGGCATTTCTGTATTAGGCATAACATGCGCTAATTGAAAAATAATACTTAATATGATACCAGCCGTATAATGCATGACTAAAAAGCCGATTAAAACTTGCCACCATATAAATCCTAGAGATAATGGCAAAACAATCCAAAGGCAATAGTATAATATCTTACCTATAATTAGCTTGGTCCACTGCGTGGCAGGGTTAGGGTATTTGCCATAGGCTAATCTACGTTTTAGGTACCTGTAAGTTTGCGTGAAATCTGTAGTGATTGCCCAATTAACAGTGAGTAAACCATAAAGTAAAAACGCATAATATTTTTGGTATTTGTGAAAGCGATACCATTTGGCATGTTTAGAAAATCTAATGATACGTCCTGCATCAATATCTTCATCATGCCCTTGAATATTAGTATAAGTATGGTGTAATACGTTGTGTTGTACTTTCCAATTGTAGTCGTTACCAGCTAATAAGCAGATACTGCTGCCCATAAGTTTATTGACCCATTTTTTACTTGAAAACGAACCATGATTTGCATCATGCATTACATTCATACCAACGCCAGCCATACCAAAACCAACGACTATCATGCCAAGTATTTGTGCCCAACCTGGTAAATCTACAGTAAGAATTAATATAATAGGTGTCACAAATAACATAAACATTATAATGGCCTTAGTATATAATTTCCAATTTCCTGTTTTTTTTATGTCATTTTCTTTAAAATAATTGTTGACACGCTTATTAAGTATTTTAAAAAAATTAGCAGGATCTTTTCTAGAGAACGAAACAGTTTGCTTGTCCATAAGTTTTATTTCTTTTTAATCTGGTTTGGTGCAAACATTTTATTTTTTGCACAGTATGCAAAGATATATATTATCCTATGTAACAAAGAACGTTTTTATGTAAAAATATGCGTATTAAAGCACTATTTTTGTTCAAAATTTAACATTTATGGAGCTTATTTTAAAGTATTTTCCTAATCTAACAGAGGCACAGGTCTTAAAATTCCAGCAGCTAGAACATTTGTATAAAGACTGGAACTTAAAAATTAATGTAGTATCTCGTAAAGATATTGATGAGTTATATTTAAGGCATGTATTGCATTCTCTTGCCATTGCTAAGGTTATAACATTTAAAGATGGTAGTCGCATCATGGATGTTGGTACAGGAGGTGGTTTTCCAGGAATTCCTTTAGCCATAATGTTTCCTAATTGCCAATTTCATTTGGTGGACAGTATTGCTAAAAAATTAAAAGTGGTTAATGAAGTTGTTTCTGGCTTAGAATTAGATAATGTTAAAACGACGCATGGTCGTGTAGAAACTATTGCCGATACTTACGATTTTATTGTAAGCCGTGCTGTGGCAGCCATGCCAACATTTGTACACTGGACTAAAGGGAAAATAGCGAAGCAACAGAATAATTCACTTAAGAATGGTATCTTATATTTAAAAGGAGGTGACTTAACCGAGGAATTGAAAGCTTATAAAACCACGACTTTATATGATGTAAGTACTTTTTTTGAAGAAGATTTTTATGAAACTAAAAAAGTAGTGCATCTTCCTATAAAATATAAAGGATAGCAAAAAACGAGTTAGAGTGCTTCTAGCTTTTTAATATAGGTATTAAAAATATTGTACTGGTTTTTATACCATGAACTGTTTTCGAAAATAGAAGCTGTTTGAAAACGGTCTTGTTGGGTTTGTAATATATTTTTAGCCTTTTTAAAAGCAGTTTTAGCCTTTAGGGTATTATTGTTTTGATAGTTAGCAAATGCCAATCCAATTAGTGCGTCATAATCTAAAGCATTGAAATGTAAGGCCTTCTCAAAATTGGTAATAGCTGCCGAGTAATTTTTAGAAAATAAATACGATATCCCTAGATAAAAGTATGCTGGCGCATTATTTTTATTTAAGTCTATGGCTTTAAGTAAATCTGCTGTAGCATTCTTAAACCGGTTCAATTCTAAATAAGCAATCCCCCTGTTATAAAATGTGTTTGTATTGCTATCTAATTTAATACTCATATTAAAAAACACAAAAGCAGTGTTGCGGTATCCTAATGCCATGCAGGTATACGCTAATTGTGTATAAGCACCTGTATGATAGGGGTCTCTTTTTAAAACACGGCTAAAACTTAATAAGGCTTCTTTATAAAGTCTTCTATTAAATTGCGAATGCCCTAAATTAAAAAGAGCGGGATTAAATCTGCCACCACTATGTTTTAGTGCAGCCCTGTAGTCGACTTCGGCACCTTCAAAATCCCCTAAAACAAACTTAGAGTTTCCTCTGTTGTAATAGGTATCGGCATCGGGTTCAAAAAAAATAACCTTAGTGAAGTCTAAAATAGCACCAATATGGTCTTGAGAATTGGCTTTAGCAAGGCCACGATAAAAATAGGCGTCTAAGTTTTTGGAATCTAAGGCAATGGCTTTAGAAAATAAAGCAATTTTTACGTCATCATTATTAGATTTTAACCCTTGACGTATCATTTTTTTAGCTTGGCCATGCGAAGTATGTACAAAACATAAAAAGATGCTAAACGAGAAACATAATACTGTTTTCATAGGCAGAAATTTAAAGAAGGATGCGTTAAATTAGTCTTATGAAAACATCAAAAATTGAGCCAACATGTATTTAAATACGTGTTAATGTGTAAGATGGTGATGTATTTCTGTTTTTGGGAAAGCCTTTAGAAGCGAAAGCTTTGTACTATTAAAGTTGATTTAAGTTTTTAAACATAGTTTTGAATAGTTGTTGCTCGTTTACGTCCCAATAAGTGTTTTTAAAAATGGCACTACTGTTGCTTTTAGAATCGAGTAAACGCTTCGATTTTTCAAATGCAATTTTAGCCTTTTTAAATGTTTTTAAGTTGTAATAGCTCATAGCTAAGCCCAAATAGGCATCGTAATCTTGGGGGTCTTTATTAGTTGCCACAGTTAAATATTTTACAGAAGCCTCGTAATTGTTCAGTAAAAATTCGCTTACACCTAAATAGAAATAAGCAGGGGTGTTATTACTATTTATGGCTAAGGCTTCAATAAAATCTGCTTTGGCTTTGTCATAATAGTCAATTTCTAAAAGCGCATAGCCTCTGTTGTAATACGATTTGCTATTAGGGCGTAACAAGATACAGGCATTAAAATCTTTAAAAGCAAGCTTATAGTTTTTGAGTTTCATGTGAGCGCGCGCTCTTTGGCTGTAAGACTTATAATCAGAAGGGAAAGAACGAATAACTTTATTAAAATCGATGACAGCAGCTTTGTAATCGCCTAAATAGAATTTGGCATTGCCTAAATTAAAATAAGTGCCTATCAAATCAGGATCTAATTCTAAAGCACTTTTGTAGTCAAGAAGAGCGCCATTATAATCTTGTAAGTTGAATTTGCAATTCCCTCTATTGTAATAACTATCTGCATCGGGCTCATAGAAAATAATTTTAGTAAAGTCTAAAATCGCTGCATCATAATCTTCTAAATTATACTTGGCTATGGCTCTGTAAAATAAAGCATCAAGATGTTTTGCATCGATGGCCAAAGCTTGATCTAACAATTCTATTTGTTGTTGTGGGTCTTGGAGTCTTAAGGCTTGTCTTATATACTTATTAATTTGACTGGTACTTAGTAACGGACATAATAGTAAAATAAGTATTGTGTTTTTCATGCTTTTTTAACGTAAAATCTACAAATTGTATTGTTTGGTTTAGGACATCAAAAATTATTCCATGATGAATTGACTATAAAACTAACAAAAATTTAAAGACCAAAACTATTGTAGAATGATTTTAAAAAAAGGACTTATTAAAATAATTATTAAAGACGCAATAACTAGCCCTGTTTCTCAAGGAGCACGTTGCTAAACGAGATTGGTATAGTAATGCATTTCTATGGATAAAAGGTAATACTTATAGCTGTTTTCGGACGGAAGTGTTGATTTACAAACGAATATGATGGTTTGTGTTTTAATTTAAAGTGTTTTTCTTTTGATATTTGTATGTTTGTAATGATTTAATCATAAGTGAAGACCCCAAAGATTGTAACACGTGAAGCATTACTTACTATTTACTGTATTTCTAATTTCGAGTGCTATTTTTTCTCAAACCCCTATTAAAACTAAGTTTGTAGAAGAGGGTACCATCCATAAAGCCATTGACGATAATTCTGCCGTTTTAGCGACGTTTAGCAAAAATGATAAATGTGTGGTTTTAGAATATCTAGGACAGAATTTTTACAAAGTTGCTTTTAATGATATTACGGGCTGTGTTGGAGATGAGTTTTTGATGATCACGGATGATATGATGGAGTTGTTTTATGATTTTGAAGAGAAAGAATTTAATGCACTTGTAGCAAAAGAAGCTGAACGAAAACAAAAGATAAAAACCCTTATAGACCATAAGGATAAGGCGCGTTTAGACTCTATAGTTAACGCAGAGGCAGCCTTAAATATTCAAGCTCAAGCTTTAACAAAGGCTCTTAATCTAAAAACAGAAGAAGCAGAGGTTGCAGAGCAAGCCGCCAAAGCCGAAGCCGAGCGCCAATTGGCATTGGAAGCTCAAGCCAAGGCCGCTGCAGAACAAGCAGCACTAGAAGCCAAGGCCAAAGCCGAAGAAGCCCAGCGTAAGGCTGCTGCTAAAGCCGAAGCCGAACGCCAATTGGCATTGGAAGCTCAAGCCAAGGCCGCTGCAAAACAAGCAGTACTAGAAGCCAAGCAGGCAAAAGCCAAAGCGGCAGAAGAGGCCAAACGAAAAAAAGAGCAAAAGAAGCGAGATGCTATACAAGCAAAGGCTCTGCTAAAAAAACGTAAGGATTCTATTGCCAGAGTTAATGCAGAAGCCAAAATGAAGGTGTTAGCGGATATTGAAAAAATGAAAGCTGCAGCAAAACGTAAGGATGATTCTATAGCAAGAGTTAATGAACAGATTCGTTTGGCGACTTTAAAACAGATAGCTTTAGAGGAAGCGAAGGCTAAGGCTAAAGCTGAAACAGCTAAAGCCCTTAAGATAGAACAAAAATTAGCAGCAAAACGAACCAAGTTAGAAGCAAAATTGCGCAATGATTCATTGGCATTGGCAAAAAAGCAGCAAACTATTTTAGTAGCAAATCAACAAAAAGAAGCGGCTTTACAGCAACAACGCAACGATTCTTTAATGCAATTGGAGGCAGCCAAAGCTAAAGAAGTGGCACGTGTTAAAGCAGCAAAGGCATTATTGGCAGAGCAGCAAAAGGCTGCGGCAGAAGCTAAAGCAACTGCAACGGCACAAGCCAAAGAAATCGCAGAAAAGCAAAAAGCAGAAGAGGCGGTGGCACGTTTATTAGCTTCAGCAAGAGCTTTAGAACAAAAAAGTGCTGCCTTACTCGCCAAGCAAAATGGAGGAGAGCCAGTTAAGGCTACGTTAAAAAAACAGGCTCAAAGCCCAGAGCATACTGCTAAAGTGGTAGAAAAAGATAGGTCTCATATAGCTGCAGCAAAAGACACTCTACCAAAACAAAACGAAACTGTAGTGGTTGCAGAACCAGAAGTTAAAAAAGAAGTTGTATCAAATACAACAACGCGTTTAGATTCTATTGCCAAAGTGCGCGCACAAGAAAAGCAGGAACTGGCTAGAGCATTACAGGTGGCTAAACAGCAAATAGAAGCTTTAAAGATTCAGCGTATTAAAGACTCTATAGCTCGAGTGAAAGCAGAAGAAAAGTTAGCATTAGTAACGCAAGAAGAGCAACTTAAACAGCAGCCTATAAAGGAAAACACTAGCGCAGTCGTAGAGGATGTTAAAACAGAACGTACAGAACCCATTAAAAAGGCTACTCCTGTAAAAGCGTCTCATGCGTCTTGTGCCTATCAAATTAATGAATTTGATCGGTTTTATAATATTAGAACCTTACGAACGGAGCGTTACGATTTAGCAGAAAATTTAACGGTAGAATTACACCGTCAAGGTATTAAAACCAGTGTGTTTTTTAACCTGTCTGAAAATTTGGGTTGTGCGAGTTACCTCCCGAATCAACGTTCTATAGTTAAAGTAACTTTAGAAAATAATAAGGTGATTTCGTTTTACCACTCTTGGGATATAGAATGTGGTGAGTTTTTGTTTAAAGCCAGTCTGTCAAACTCTAAAATTTTAAACTTAAAAGCCTCACCTATCAAATCAATAGTGCTAAAAGGAACAAAGAAAACCTTAAAAATAGCCGATATTTCTAATAAGCGTTTTTTTGTAGAGATGCTTAAATGTATCGATTAAACCCAAATTCATTGGAACATCGTTATTAGTGTTTATGGTATTTTAAAGCCGTAATAGATTTTTTAATGAATAATTAGGGTTAAAGGGGTTTGTTGCAAATCGTATCTTGTGTTTGTTGCTTTAAAGGGCGTGTTGTTTTAGAACGATCATATAAATCTGGTTTACAGACTTTACATGCTTTGTAACCTCTGTTTTGAGCTTTTTTAGCTTGAGTTTCTTTTTTAGAATCTTTTAAAAATCGGCAATTTTTCTTGTGGTATTTTGTTCCCGAAGCTGTGGTGTAAACGGTTTGGCCTTGGGCATACGAGATAAAGCATAGGCTTGCTATAATAAGCGTATGTGTTAAGTGTTTCATAATTTAATGTTTTGAGTTCTCCATATCCAAGGCGCTATGGCATAAGGGTCTTCCCATAGCCCAATTTTGAGTAGTCGCGCATTATGCTCAAGTTGTTGTAGCATACTATCTTTAGAGTATTTTAGATAATGCCAAGCCAAACCATGTTTAAGGAGTTCGTGAGACAAATTTAAAGAGTCATTGTATATTACATTAGCAATATAGCGGCCATACCGGTCTTTTTTTAAGACCTTAAGTGTAACAGTTTTGCCAAAAATAGCGTTACTAGTAAAGGTTTTCGCTTTTTTAGAATAAGGTTGTTTTCTCTCTGGGCAATCTATATGTGCGAGCCTTACTTTAATAAATGTAGAGTCTAATTTTAAAAATCGAAAAGTATCCCCATCTGTTATGTTTATCACCTTGCCTTGTAACGACTCCTTTTTTAAAACACTACAATTTGTAGTGTTGGAAGTGTAAATATGGCATAATAAAAAGCATAGAATTCTGTAGATATACATGCAGATTAAGGTGTTTTAGTTTATAAATAAAGTACGCTGGTTTAGTCTTCGTAATATGTAATGGTATTTAACAACTGTTCTTCGTAATGGTAAATATCACTAAGGCTAGAAAGCTGTATTTTATTTTCTTTTTTGGAAGCATCGAAAACACCAATACATTTTTGTTTACCATTAAAATGCAATCTGCACAAAGGCTTACGGTTGTTATTGTCCAGTAAAATTCCGAAATAAGATTGTGTGTCACGGTATGTAATTCTTTCAATAGAAAGTTTTCGTCTCAAGATGGCCACAACAATTCTATAACCTTCTAGTTCTTCATCTGTTGTAATTATTTTTCGTTCTTCCGTTTTTTGTTCAACCTGATCTAATTGTTGGCTTTCTGCTTCTTGGTGTAATGCAGAATTTAAGCGATCATTTACTTTTTCACTTATGGTCTGGTTAAAGGCTTTATAAACCAAATTAGAGAATTCTAACATTACTTTTTCTGTGAGTCTTCCAGCATAGACTTTATTAGCAAAGAGTTTGATAAAATCATTTGAAGGTTCTTGTAGTTCTAAAGAGATGCATTTTTTAATTTCTTTGGTATATTTTAGAGCACTAGCATCGTTTACTATGGTGTTCACATCAAAGTTAGATTTATGAAATTTAGAGATTTCATGAATGTCGCTGTCTTTTATTTTTGTGATGTCTAACTCTAAAAATGGTTTGGTATCCATTTTATTAGCCTGTTCTAGATCAGTAAAAAAGCGATAATGGATGCCATTTGTTAGTAAAGCGAAACGTGTTTTAGTGGTATGAAAGTATCTAAAAAGCTGTGAATTGTGATGTTCTAAGTTTTCTTCCCAATGTTTACATTCTACGATAATGATAGGAATTTCATTTTGAAAAATAGCATAGTCTACTTTTTCTCCTTTTTTTAAACCAAGATATGCAGTAAATTCGGGAACCACTTCTAAAGGATTAAATGTATCATACCCCAAAGCATTGATAAACGGAAGAACGAAGGCATGTTTTGTAGACTCTTCGGTATCTATTTTAGCTTTTAATTTAGTGATTTTTGTAGCAATAGCTTTTAATTTGTCTTGTAGTTCCATTTTTTTAATTTTCTAATAAGATTAAACACATCGCTGCTACTTCAGATACGGCAAGTGTATGGTTGGTATTGTTTCCTTTAACAGCTTCATCAATACAGGTTTTTAAATTTGTTGCGACTACTTTTATATCAGTTAAAGAAAGTGTGTTGTATCTATTGGTACAAAAATCGGCGCAGGTCGCCAATTTATTTTTTTCGGTAGCATTTTTCCATGTTTTAATGGTTGATTTGTGTAATGTGCCACCGCTATACCATGTCGTATTTGGAGCATCAATGGCTAAATTTTTGTTAACATCTTTATCAGCAGTTTTTTTGTCCGACATACATGAGGTTGGCGTGATTAATAGGAGACTAAAAACAAACCATAGTATACTCATTAAACAGCCATTGCCTTTCGTTTTTTTGAAGGTTTGTCTATAACTTACCCCTGGAATCCCCGTGCGTATAGAATAGCCTTTAGAGCTTATAGAACCTTTTTTTGTTCTATAACTAGGGGTAACTCCAGATTTACTAATAGTTATGCCTAAGCCTTTGCTTAGTTTTATACGTTTGCGAAATTGTAACCCCATAATTAGTTAATGATGAAATCTGAAATAACGTGTTCGATATGCGATGGGAGTCCAGCATTTTTAATTTTATAATTTTGAATGCCCATTTGTTCTAACCAATTGCTCCAATAGGTTTTAATAATGTCTATAGCATAAGGATTATTGGGGTTTTTGCTCGTTACTCCTAAAATGAGGACTTCGAGATCATTTAAATTTGAAGTGGCAGGAATAAATCCCAATTGGCGTTGACTTATGGCATTTTTCCATGCATTGGTGTTTAGCTTTAAGCGGTTTAATGATTTTGGGGTGAGGTAAGATGTCTTATGTTGTGTAGCCATTTTAGTTTTATCATAATACATATAACCATCGGTTAGTATCACCACAATATTTCGATGGCACTCGCTTATACAATAATCTTTAACATGGTCTTTAAAAAAGCGCCATATATCGCAACCAGGATAGCCTTTATTTAATTTGGCATCGGTTTTAGCTATATTGTATAACTTAGTTGGGATACTGGTGTAATCTTGTAAGGTTGTTTTTAGTTGGGCTTTAGGAGTCGTTTTTGTAAAATTAACTTTTAACTGTTCTGCAATAGTGTTAATTTTAGGATCAGCCGCGTATGGATAGAAAAACAATTGCATTTTATCGGCTAAGAGAATTACTTTTTTTTGTTTAATATGGTTAACAAATACTTTTGAAAGGCTTACCAGATAAGCAGAGTCTTTTGTAATTGTTTTTGGGGTTTCTATTCTGTCAGACAAATCCAAGAGCACGCTTATATTTAGATTGTTTTGTTTGCCTTTAGCGATGTAATCTAGACATTCTATTGAGGCTGGAGCAGACGTGTTGGTATGATGAAGAATAGGAGTCTCTGCAGTACTGTTATTTTTACAAGCATACAAAAAGCTAAGGCAGCTTAGAAGTAAGTAATAGGGTTTAAAATATTTTAGAAGTATCATATACTATAGCGTTTTGGTGTATATTTTGTTTTGATATGTATCGGTATTGATATCTAAATCTTTAATATGCGTGTTGTAAATTGTTCTGCATTCGGATAGTAAAAGGTCTTTCTCGTTTTTCCCCATTTGTAAGGCTGCAGAAATATATTTTAGCCAACCTTGAAGAAATTCTGTGGATAAGGCTTTGTAATTCATTACAGGAAGAATAAAGCCGTCAATAATATTTTGAAGTTCTGCGATTCTTACTTTTAGTGCAGCGATTTCTTTTTCAATGTGAGTAAGTTTGGTTTCTGTTTTTAAAACTTTCTTTTCAAACTCTAATATTGCCAGCTTCTTTTCTTTAATAAAAGTTTTAATTTTATCTCTGTTGCTATGCTCTTTCATAACAAAATCAAATACTAAGCCCCAAACGATATAAGATACAAAGCCAGCAAAAATGATGAGCCAAAAGCTAATGCTTTTAGCGGCAGTAGCGATATTAAAAACGGCGCTATCGAATGTTTTATTGAGGTTGTATAATTTTTCGTCTATGAGATAAGCTAAGATGGCATCGAATAAAAATGTGATGATGAATAGCGCTGCTACTTTAAATACATTAGCAAGGCTACGTTTTTCTTGAAACATGTGTATTAGGTAGCCTAAAGCAAAAAACACAAAGGGTATAAATAGAATAAAAATGAGTTCTAGGCTTCCAGCTTGATAAGCTTTAGAAAGCGCTTGTGGGTCGAACATGCCTTGGAAAAGACTAATGCCAGGGTCGAATTCTCTAAAAAATGCAGAGAATGATGTAGAGACATAGAACACGAAAATATAAGCTGCAAGCGGGATTAAAAAACTAATGCCTATCCAAAATTTTGCACTTGCTTTGTTATCCACATCTAAAATGTAATCTTCTGGGTTTGTCTTTACTTTTCTACACATGTGTTTAAGCTGGTCTATCTCTTTATGAAAGGTGTTTATTTTTTCTTTGAGCCTAGTGTGTTCTTCAACTTTATTAAGCAGGTTTGTTTTTTTGCCTTTTTGTTCGGCAACATAGGGTTGCTTTAAATGGTCTTGATTTATGACATCTTCTTTACATTTTTTTTCGAAGGCTTCATAAGTAGTTTCTAGAGAAATTTGAAGGTTATAAGGACTGCCCGAACAGGTTTTAGAGTTGTTATAACCACTATCGTGGTATGTTAATGGTGCTGTCTCGCTAGTCTCTATAGGCGTTGTTTCTTTTTTAGTGTTTAGCTGTGATAATCGTTTTAATAGTCCCATAGTTTTAATCATTTAATTCTTCTAAAAGGGCTTGTTTAGATTTGTTGTTTTGAGCACTTTCTAATAAATAATCGCATAGTTCATCTACAGCGTCCTCTTTAAATTCGAATTTTAAAATGTACTTTTTTAAAGTCGTCTTTTCATCAGAAGTTACCAGATTATCTGCCCAAATCATAATAGCAAAATCATAGAGGTAACCGATGCGTTTTTCAACGGTATCGGGAATGGTTATCTTTCCAGAGTACCCAGTGAGTATATGTTCGAGTTCTAATTGTGATACCCCACGTTCTTGAGCAAATTTGTACAGGAGTTGCATTTCTAAGGGACTGAAATTATCGTCGATTAGTGCAATTTGGTAGAGTCGTAAAAAATGACTTTTTAGTTCTATAGAAATATCAATTTGTTCCATAATGTTGGTTGTGATTAGTAAATTTTATCTCTGCTATAGGTTTTAGAGGCCTTTTGCGTTGGTGGCGTAGAACTGTTTTTTTGCTTAAACACAGTCGTCCATAAAAATAAAGCTCCCGAAACAATATCTATAGGAATCCAATAGGCTTTTTTATAGAGGTAAATAGGGACTATTGGATTAAAAATAAGGGCAATGATGACAAAGGTTATACGCCACCAAAAGGGTTTAGGTTTTAATAAAAATACGACAAGAAGAGCACCTGTAAATACGACTGCTCTTAGAAGTGTGTAATAGGCTATTGGCCAATGGTATATTGAAGCTAATAGCATTATGGCACAAAGTACGCATAGCATTTTTAGACTAAATCTTAGGCTTGAGATTTTCATAATAAATGTTTAACATTGGCACTCAGACCGATCTACATACGTTTTATTGCCGTTACTGTTTTTGTAATAGCAGCCTTCTCTTGGTCCAGTAAATAGAGTGTTGCCATTATGGGTGCCACATTCCCATTCTGTTAAACCATTTGTAGACCTAGCGTTACTAGAAAGCTCTTCATTGTCTGCATCACAAGAGTTTAAGAGGAAACAGGAAAAGAAAATGGTGAAAAAGGTAATTTGTTTGGTCATGGTATATGTTTTTTAATTTTGTATACTCCAAACTTAAGCGCATTAAAGAAAAAAGCCTTACGGGATTCCGTAAGGCTGTAATTTTATCTACAAGTTATGGTGTAGACTTTTTAAAGGGAGTATTGTAACTGTTTTGTGCTTTCATGATGAGAACGTTAGTCTTTACCAGAATTGTGAGGTATTTAAGTTAAATCAACGATGTTGGCTTCGTAAACATCTCTTTTTGTGATTTCAATACCATTCTCGCAATTTTGCTTAGTGGTGTAGGTTTCACTTGTAACAATAGTTTGACCATTTCCTGCTTTTAGATTAAAATAGAATTGGTTGTTTTTACTTCTGTTGATTTCGAATTTTGGTTTTCCCATTAGTTCTAAATTTAAATTTATACAAATCAAATCTAGGATTAAAGAAAAAGGCTTCCTTACGGGATACCTTAAGGTGGTAAAAAAATAAGAATGTACTAGATTAGCCCTCTATCAATACCAATGGCAACGAGCTGTTCAGACGTATTGGCATCGAAGAGTACTTTAAGCTTGTTAATGCGCTTTTCAATACTGCTTAAACTACCAGCAGGGAGTTGTTTTTCTTTAAAATAGTCTGCTATTTGGTCTCTTTTAAGTCCTTTGGCTAAGAGTTGCAACACTAATTCATCGTATTGATCGGTTTGGGAAATGTCATCTGCATGACGAAGCAATTGAGCAACACCTTGAGAATAATAGGTCTTATTATTTAGGACGTTATGAATTGCTTTTTTGAGTTGCACCGCTTCTTCTCTGCCTTTTTCTACATAGGCGTCGATAGCGAAAGTATCAATAAGGTGTTTTATTTTACCAATGCGATGCTCTATAGAAAATACAATGATTTTTAAATGTGGGACAATGGCTTTAGCGGCTTCTATTAGGGCTTCACCAGAGCTTAAATGCTGTGTTCTATGGTCTGGTTTAAAAGATAAATCTGTTATTAAAAGATCGAAAGGAGCATCGGTTTTTAGTTTGGCTTTTAGCTTTAAAAGGGCATCGTCACAGTATTGGCTTGTGGTAATATTGGTAATATTTAATTCGCGCAATGTACTTTCTACACCTTTGTTAATTGTGTTTTGGTCTTCGGCAATTAAAACATTTTTAAACATAAAAGAAGTATTAACTATTAAATTTTATAGAGGCTTTAAAGCCGTTTCCTTTTGAAGTTTTAAAAATAAAGGTTCCTCCAATGCCTTTTATACGGGATTCCACATTTAATAAACCATTGCGATTAATATGTGTTTCTCCACAGCCTACACCATCGTCTACATAGCGTATTTCTTTTTTTGCACCATGATTTTTAAAGGCAATGCTCACTATTTTTGCCTTACTGTGTTTTTTCATATTTACCATAAGTTCTTGTAAGCACCTGTAGAGTACCATTTTTTTATGAGCAGCAACTTGCTGCCATTCAATAGCGCTTATATTGTGTATTAGCACCTTAGTGTTATGTTTATTGTGCTGCATTAATAGATGTTTTATGCTGGCTTCATAATTATCAAGATCTATACTGCCTGTTTGCGTAGAAATGTCTCGGGTACGTAAATAAATATCCTCGATATTATCCAAGAGCAGCATTTTTTTATCTGTATTAAGATCGGGATCATGTTCTATAGCATTAATGAGGTCTGACATGTCGTTGGCTAGTTCGTCATGTACTTTTTTAGAAATTTGCGTTTCTGTATGGTATACTTCTTTTATTTTATCTTTTTTATGCCGCGCTCTTATTACAACATATAAAAATAAAGCGGATACTAGAAGCAGTAATCCTAAGGTTTGAAACAGTTGTTTTGTAGAGCGTTCCTTTAATTTTTCAATCTCGCTGGTTTTGAGTTTTAACTCAATGTCATTTGCCTTTTGGCGCTCTTTTTCTACATCGTATTTAATGGCAGCATATGTATTATCTCTTCGTTGTTTTTCATTCCGTATCCGTTTATCTAGAGCGATATAGTCTTTAAAATCAAGATTAGGGTGCAAACTCAGTTTTAGTTCTAAAGCTTTGCGTTGAAACGAAGAACCATTTATTTGATTGGCTATTTCAAGAGTTTTTTTTGCGTATTGTGTCGCTTTTTTTGTGGCGCCTATATTCTTAAAGTATAATGTAAAATACCTATGACTTGAAAATAGACCAATTAAATCGTCTTTTTTCTGTCTAATATCTAAAGCCAATTGCATTTTTTCTAAGGCATGAGGTATTTTTAGATGCGACTCGTAATAGCCTAAATTGTTAAGGTAAGTGGCCTTTTCACTAGAGTTTTTTAGTAAAAGTACATCGTCGTAGTAGCGTTTTAAATTTTCAACGGCGGTTTTATAGTCTTGTTGATCTGCATAGATGTTAGCAATGTTATTTATTATGGCTATTTTGTTTTTAGTGTTTTTCGTTAGGGCCAGAGCTTTGTTGTAATAATTTAAAGCATTATTATAATCTTGCTTATGCTTGTAAATCATACCCAATTGATTAAGGAGTCTTGTTTTAGGAGCAGTCGTTTTAATACTGTCCTTTATTTGGTCTAAAATGCGGTAGGCGTTTATTGTAGTGGCTTCGCTATCGTATAAGTTCCCCATTTTAAAATAACCATAAGACAGAATTTCTAAGTAGTAAGTAGCGGAAATGGAATCTTTGCGTTTTAAAAAAGCATCAGAAGCTGTTTTAAAAAAACGCATAGCTTGGCTTACCTTTTCAGGGTTTTTAATCTCTTTTATATTTTGATAATGGTATTTTGTACTATCAGAGCTGCTTTGAGCAGTTGCATGCGGCAAGGGCAACATGAGATAAAAAAAAAGGAATGAAATTGTATGTAGTTTCATTCCTCTAAAATATAATTTTTTATGTTATCCTAAGCTTTGGCCTAGGGACGTGGAGGGGGAATAGGTATGTCGTCACCGCAACAGGCTTGTGGTACGGGTTCTTCCGTTAATGCTTCTGGTGCGCATGATGTCAAATTTGTCCCAATTAAAATAATAGCGAATGCATATATTATTTTTTTCATAATTAAAAAATTGCAAAAGAATGGCTGTCCGAGAGTTTCAGATTTCTAATTCAATACCATCCTTTCAGATTAATATTTCCGTTTTTGGGAAGTGTTGGGAAGTCGTCGTGTAAAGGCTTTAAATAGCTTCCCTGTCTATTTTAGGCGTTTACATTACGGTATTCCGCAGTGATCAATTATGTACATTAGTTATGTTAGCAAGGCATAACTTTTTGATTCTGGAACAAATTAAATGGAGATTGGTAAAAATTGTAGTAGCATTCTCGTATCATCTTCTCATCATTTTAGTATCATTTAGTTAGAATTCTGTAAGTCAGTAAATTGTAAATTTTAAATACGTATGAGTTTGAAACAAGAACACAAAGACATGACTCAAAAATTGATAGAAAAAGTTTTCGAAAAAGCGAAACAAGAGTCTCAAGAAGAAAAACCGTATGGGCTTTCAAATCATTTAGAAGCCAGTTTTGAGACTACAAATGTGCAATTAAAGCGGGGGACTTTTGAGCGTTACTACACGGGGTATATTTTAAATGGAAAGAAAATAAAACCCAATAAAGAAACTAAAGAGGCTTTAAGTAAGTATTTAGGATATATGGATTACTTAGACTTTTGCAACAAGAATAAAGAAAATAAGGAAAGCGTGTTTTACAAAAAAAGTTTTTATATAAGTGTATGCCTCAATATTGTGTTGCTTGTAATGTTGTCTTTTGGCGTTACAGATTATTACAAGAAAGATTGTATGATATGGGTAGAAGACCATTATGAAAAGGTGAGATGTACAGGTTTGGTAAACGAAAAACCTTTAGATAGTGATGTTCTAAAATTATTTCGAAAAATAGAGGTTTGTAAAGATTCTATTTTTTTTATAAATGGTATTCCTGTTATTCATTATACGCGTCATAATAATGAAACCGAATTTTTTACAAGTAATGGCGAACATCCTATTTACAATGATGTATTTACAGATCCCATTACACCTCGAATTATAGATTCTAGAGTTAAACCTTGTGATAACCAATATTAGGGACATTTTGAAATTTAAATTTTTGATAAAATAGGAATGTTATAGTAAGATTTGTCTTTGTTGAATCCTACTGGTATTTCATAGAGTAGAACGTGTATTAGAGGCAGAAATAAAGTTTTTTTTATATTACATACAGTTTAATGTTGCCTGTAATAACCGTTCGCAGAGTTCCGTAATCTTTAAAAACAGTCCATTAAGTACTCAAAAGCAGTGTGTTGCGTGTTTTTGTGTTTTCTTTTTTGCTTTAACATGGTGAGTGCCGATACTTTTTTTACAAAATGCTAAAACTTATTCTCATAGTGTAATACGATACGGTTTTTGTGTAGTCTTTTTCTTTTGGCGGTTCGTATATTGATGAGTGAAAATTTTTTAACCAATTAAATAAAAAAATGAAAACGACAACAAAAAAACTGCTAAAAGCGAAACTTATTTTAATGATTTGTTTGTGCTTTTTAGCAAAATTAGTAGTGGCCCAGCAGTACAATTATGGTGAGGCATTACAGAAATCTATTTTATTTTACGAATCACAGCAGTCGGGGCGTTTGCCAGATTGGAATCGGATTAGCTGGCGGGGCGATGCAGGGGTTACCGATGGACAAGATGTAGGGTTGGACCTAACAGGAGGCTGGTTTGATGCTGGAGATCATATAAAGTTTGGGTTTCCTATGGCCTTTTCTGTAACGTCTTTAAATTGGGGGTATTTGGAATATAAAGACGGCTACGATGCGGTAAGTCAAACCGAGCACTTTAAAAGAAACATCAAATGGGTTACCGATTATTTTATTAAATGTCATGTTGCTCCTAATGAATTTTACGGACAAATTTCGGCAAAAAATCCAGATCATAATTTTTGGATGCCAGCAGAAATGGTCGATGTACATCCGCAATATGGTCCGCGTCAATCTCATAAAATTGATACTCAAAATCCAGGAACAGAGTTAGCTTGTGAAACTGCGGCAGCTTTAGCGTCTGCAAGTCTTATTTTTAAGGACAGCAACCCTAATTATAGCGCTACCTTATTAGAGCATGCTAAACAATTATATGACTTTGGAGATACCTACAGAGGAAAGTATACCGAAGAAGGCAATATCCCTGCAGATGGGACATATTCTTCAGGAGGGTATGAAGACGAGTTAGTATGGGGGGCACTTTGGTTGTATAAAGCCACAGGAGATACCTCATATTTAGAAAAGGCAGAGGCTGGTTATAAAGCGCCCGATTTTAAGTGGAGTTTGGTTTGGGATGATAAAAGTTATGGTAATATGGTATTGCTGGCTGAAATTACAGGAGGGCAAAATTATAAGGACGATGCCGAAAGACATCTTGACTTTTGGTTAGATAACGGACAAGGAATAGACTACTCTCCAGGGGGACAGGCTCATTTAACAGAGTGGGGGTCTTTACGTCATTCTATGAATGCCGCTTTAACAGCATTTATTTATAGTGATAAAGTAGATACAGAGCGCCAACAGGAATTTCGTGATTTTGCCATTGGTCAGGTGAACTATGCTTTGGGTGATAACCCTAATGGTAGAAGTATGGTAACGGGGTTTGGTGTTAATCCGCCAACGAAGCCCCACCACAGAGGGCAGCATTCCAGTTGGTTACGCAGCGAGGATGAGCCTGTGGAATCCAGACATACACTTATAGGAGCTTTAATAGGAGGGCCACTTAGGGATGATGATGTTTTTGTAGAAAATCGTTCCGATTTTCAAGCCAATGAGGTAGCCTGCGATTACAATTCGTGCTATCAAGGTGTTTTAGCGCGTATGGTAATGGCTTTTGGAGGAACACCTCTAACAAATTACCCACAGCCCGAAGTGCCTGGGCAAGAGTTTTTAAATGAGGTGCGTTTAAACAGTTCAGGACCAAGATATACAGAAACTGCCATTTGGTTGAATAATAGAACGGGGTGGCCTGCACGTTTGCCAAACACATTAAGAGCGCGTTACTTTATCGATATATCCGAAGGGGTTGCAGCAGGACTTACTGCAGCAGATTATGAAATAACAGGCCGTGGTGCTGGTCGTGTTATTGGAGGCTTAGAAGCTTGGGATGCCGAAAATAATATCTATTATGTAGAAGTTGCCGTAAATGACGACCGTATGCCATTCCCTGGAGGACAAGGAGAGTATAGAACCGAAGTGCAAATGCGCGTAGGGGTGCCAAGTTCTGCACCAGAAAGTGCCTGGGATCCTACAAATGATTTTTCTTTTGAAGGGGTTACTAATACTTTAAAGGAAATCGTTAATGTTCCTATTTATGCCGATGGTGTTTTAGTTGGTGGCTTAGAACCTGATAGCTCTGGTAATCGAAGACCTGTTGCGGTACTAAATACAGATACAACATCTGGGATCGCTCCTTTAGAGGTTGCTTTCGATGCCTCTGCATCTTCAGACCCCGAAGGAAACGCATTAACTTATGCTTGGGATTTTGGAAATGGACAAACGGCTACTAATGTGACCCCTTCTATAACTTATAGCGAAATTGGGACTTATACTGTAACACTTACAGTAAATGATGGAGAGCGCAATTCAGAAGAAGTTACTACAACGATAACTGTAACAGATAGCATGCCAGTAGCAGCATTTACAGCAAGTGTAGTATCTGGGGTAAGTCCATTAGAGGTCAATTTTGATGCCTCTACTTCTTTGGATCCTACTGGAGGGGCATTAACCTATAGTTGGGATTTAGGGAATGGCCAAACGGCGAATACCGTTACAACTACTGCTACCTATGTAGATTTAGGAGAGGTTACAGTAACATTAACAGTAACTAACGCCCAAGGAGAAACAGATACAACATCGCAAACTATTCGCGTGACAGAAGAAAAAGAAAATAGCTGTACATTCGGTACGCCTATAACAGCAGCATTGCCTAGTATTAATGATAGGTTTGCTAATGCTTATGTGTTGGGGAATGATGGGCCCGATTTAAGTAGTATTAGAGAATTTTCTATAAACTGGGATTTAAGCAATAACGGGTTACATACGTTTGCAGTAGGTTTAACTCAAGCACCTTGGTATGTAGATTTAGAAGCAAATTTAACCCAAAATTTTAATGCAGCGAATCCAGAACTTACATTATCTGGTACAGGAACTCTAGGTTTAGATGGCACATATTGGGTGACTTTAGATGAAGGTAATTTTGTAATGGTGTCTAAAACAGAAGGCTATACCTTGTATTTTACCAATGCCAATACCGCACCAGAATGTAATATTGATGTAAGCACAGTAGACGGTGGGACGCTTTCAGGTGGACCTTTTAACTTTACAGTAGGCGATGGCATAGCGGATAATGTGTCGGGTATTGGTTTAACAGGACAAGTAGGCGAAGGGTCTCAATGGATTGTCACCGATGCCAATAATGTAATTTTAGGATTACCAGGCACGCCAGAAGCAGTTGATTTTGATGGCGCAGGAGCAGGGGTTTGCTTGATTTGGCATTTAAGCTATAATGGCACACTTACAGGTGCTGTTGTAGACAATACCCTTTCTGATATTACTGGCGATAGCGATTTGTCTAATGCCATTACGGTAAATAGAACTGCGGTGAACGTCCCTACAGTAGACGGAGGAACGCTTTCAGGTGGGCCTTTTAACTTTACAGTAGGCGATGGCATAGCGGATAATGTGTCAGGTATTGGTTTAACAGGACAAGTAGGCGAAGGGTCTCAATGGATTGTCACCGATG
>CAZLTR010000009.1:30432-36778 GCA_964562415.1 uncultured Hyunsoonleella sp.
AAGCAGTTGATTTTGATGGCGCAGGAGCAGGGGTTTGCTTGATTTGGCATTTAAGTTATAATGGCACACTTACAGGTGCTGTTGTAGACAATACCCTTTCTGATATTGCTGGCGATAGCGATTTGTCTAATGCCATTACGGTAAATAGAACTACCGAAGTTATGCAAGGAGATTGTACGTTTGGAACGCCTCAAGCTACAGCATTACAAACCTTAAACCAAAGGTATGATAATGCCTATGTATTAGGCGGTAACGGTCCCGATTTAAGTCTTATTAGAACCTTTTCTATAAATTGGAGTTTAGAAAATAATGGGCTATATACGTTTGCTGTTAATTTGAATCAAGCGCCTTGGTATGTCGATTTACAAGCAAATCTAACCTACAATTTCAATACTGCTAATCCAGAAGTGACACTGTCTGGGACAGGAATCATTAATTTAGATGGCACGTATTGGGTGACTATAGATAATGGTAATTTTGTAATGGCATCTCAGGACAATGCCTACACGTTGTACTTTACCGATGCCGATACTGCACCAAATTGTAGCTTAACGGCTTCAGGGAAAATTTCAGAGAATGACACTAAAGATTTAAACAATCGCTTTGCGTCTTCACTTTCTGTTAGTCCTAACCCTAGTATGGATGTCGTAACGCTTTCTTCAAGTTTTAATTTGAAAGCTTTAAGAGGTACTGTATTTGACATCTCGGGAAAACGCATCAAAAGCTTTGAAACTGCAAACGCAGGTAAAACATACCTTTTACGCGTTAGTGATTTAGAGGCAGGGGTGTATATTCTTAAATTAGAGGAACCAGAAACAGGTATGACGTTTATAAGACGTTTGGTAAAACAATAGTCTTGTAAGTTTACAGCTGTTCATATATAATAAAGAGGGAGGTCTATAACGATCTCCCTCTTTCGTTTTATGATATAGTTTGGCTAAAAAACACTTAAGAAATTATAAGTTTTTAATTCGCTTTTTAATAAGAATGATTTGTCCAAGATGGTAGTAAGTATGTTCAATAATTACATCAATATTTCTATACAGTGATCCATATTGTTTGTCTACAAAGTCTGCCTGTATTGCTTCTGGAGTCATTTGTTTAACCAGTTCAATAAATATTTCGGCATCTAAGCAAAACGTTTCTACAGCTGTGTCCCAATCTTGTGCAGAGGTTATAGGTGGCGCGTCAAAGCTATGCGCATCTCGTATATCGAGTGTTCCATTTTTAAGTGCTTTTGTAACACCTGCTATATAATAATTAATATGAAATGTGAGATTGGCAATGGTATTGAAATCGTCTATTTTTTTGGTAGCTTCTTTCCAATTTAAGTCACTAATTTGTGCTTTAAAATTGGTGCCTAAAACCCATTTGCCTTCGGTTAAAATCTCTTTGAGGCGATGGGCTAAATACACATTTAATTGCATTGTAATAATCGTATTAGTATAATATTCACTTAATATGTGGTTTAAGGGCAAATAAGGTATATACGCTAGTGGTATTTCGCTATTTTACATGGCCAATACCAAATCCCATATCCTCAATTTTGTATAAATGTGCATGGTCATGCATTAACAAATGACGTAACATAATATAGGGGGTATAGGTTTTATATTCAGGATGATGGGCTTGTTTATGCCAAATATCGTTATCTAATTCTTTTGCAAGTTTTAGTGTGGTTTGCCTAGTCGTAAAAAATGCAGCAATAGATGCTTCTAAATCTAATGACATAAAAAAGGTCTTATCAAAATTATCTCCCGATAGCGGTTCTATTAGCGGAACGGTTTCATTCTGAAATTGCTTAAGCCTCTTTTGAAAGCCATAGGTATCGGTAACAGCAATATGAGTAGCATGCTCATGAATGCTCCATTTTCCAGTAAGGATTTGTTTTTTATAAAGTTTAGGATCTATCTCTAACATTAACTCCTTTAGCAACCGAGGCGTTTCTTGTAAAGCCAAAAGAATAGAGCTTATATTTTGGTTCATATGATGTTATTTGTGTTGTAGAGTACTAAAATACGAGATTTGAATTAATTGGAATAGGACAAATTTAAAAGGCGATTTAGGAGACCATTATGCTTTATAACTCCTAAAAAATATTAAAAAAAAATAGGGTCATCTCTTTTTCAACTGTATTGTAATTGTAAAACCCATAAAATACAATTACCATGAATAAAAGATTACATTTTTGCTGCGTTAGCATAATGATGCTAATAGCGGCAAACCTATTTTCACAAATACCAGCATCAGGATTAAATTTTGAGGGACCTGTTGCCAGTACTTATGACCGTATTACAGTGGCCGATGCGCCTTCCTTAGATTTCACCACTAGTTTTACGTTTGAAACTTGGGTGAATTTTGATTTTTTGATACGAAATGATAATGGTTATGATTGGCAATGTTTATTTGCAAAATCTCAATTTAATGCGTCTTACGGCTTGATGTATTTATCAGATGCAGCTTTTCCTAGAGGCATTACATTTTATCATGCAGGTTTTGGAACAGGAGCAACGACCTACCGTTGGCCTACTATTGCTTCAAACACGTGGTATCATGTGGCTGTAACATTGTCGCCAACAAAAGCTACAATTTATGTAGATGGAGAAGAAGTAATGTCCCAAATAGGTACAGGAACTTTAACGCCTAACAACGCACCTTTATGTATTGGTGCTAATGACGATGTTATTGCGCCTTATCCATTAAATGCAACTTTAGAAGAAACGCGCTTTTGGAATGTGACCCGTACACAAGCTGAAATACAGGCAAACATGATCGAACAAATAGACGGTAATACCCCTGGTTTAGTCTTACAATTTAGCTATAACCAAGGAAATGTTGGTGAAGACAATACAGCTATAACTGCTGTAACAGATACTTCTACGGAAGGCAATACAGGGACTTTAAATCAGTTTGCATTAACAGGAACGATGAGTAATTTTGTAGATGCTTCAGGATCGGGTATAGATACACGATTAGCACAAAACATTACTTTTGGAGCTTTGGCAGAAAAGACTACAGATGATCCTGCTTTTCAACTCATGGCCACCTCAAATTCTGGATTGCCTATTACGTATACAAGTTCCAATTTAGCAGTTGCGACTGTAAGTGGTGACATGCTTACCATAGTAGGGGGTGGTTCTACAACCATTACAGCTTCGCAATTGGGGAATGCGACCTACAGACCTGCAGCAGAGGTCTTGCAAGTACAGCAAGTAATTTTAGGAGCTACAGATCCATGTGCTCCAGGAAATGATAGTGTTGCGCCTTCCTTTACAAATATAGATGGTAATACGTCTCAAACGGTGGTATTAGATGCTACGGGAAGCGTAACGATTGCCCCAGAACGTTTTGGGATAACAGCGATTGATAACTGTACAGCAAATCCTGTATTTAGTTTAAGTCAAACCGATTTCACCTGTGCAAATATAGGCACAAATACACTACAGCTTATAGCGACAGATGCACAAGGTAATGCCAGTTCTATAGAGGTTATGTTGGTGATTCAGGATACGCCCCCTGTGATCACTACCGATAGATTAGTAACATTAACTATTGATAGCATGAATCCTACAGTGTCTATTAGCTTAGCAGATCTTAATGCCAGTGCTATAGATGATTGCGAACTGCAAAGTTTTACGCTTATAGGGCAAACCAACTTTAGCTGTGAAGATGTGTCCTTTAGAAGACCACCTGCGGCAGTTGACCTTATTGCTACAGATAATGCAGGACAAACGAGTACAGCCCAAGTTATTATTGTAGTAAGAGATGGGGAGAACCCAACAGGAGAATGTATAGCACCGTTTACAGTGGTTTTAGATGTTATGGGGCATGCAACTATTGCTGTTGAAGATGTGATAACTAATGTTGCAGATAACTGTGGTATAAGGGACATAAGATTAAGTCAAACCGATTTTACCTGTGCAGACATAGGAAATAATCTCATCACCGCCACGATTGATGATACTGGGGGTAATACATTTTCATGCAGTACAACGGTAACTGTAGTACCGCCTTCCTGCCCAGGAGATCTCACTTTAGAGCCTGGTTTAGAGGCCTGCGGTGTGGTCTATAATTCCCCCTGCGCAAGCACTGTTATTGAAGGCCCCGTAAGTGGATCGTTTTTAGCAGAAGGTACTACGACGACGTTTACTTATGAAGTACCTAATAGCAGTGGTGGAGTAGAAACCTGTAATTACACTGTAACAGTAGAAGATTCTCAAGGCCCTGCGTTTTCTACTCAAAATCAAACTTTAATTTTAGACGAAGCAGGCACAGCCTCATTAGTGCTAGACGATCTTATAGGGCCAGGCCCATTTGCTAATGATTATACGCTGGATACCACAGGAGCTATAGATCGCGTAGATATTAGCAGTATAGGGACTCAAGTAGCCTTAGGGGACGACGAGGTTTCAGCCGCCTTACCAATTGGTTTTGAATTTGCATTTTACGGTAACCTCTATACCGAATTTTATATCTCTTCTAACGGATTTATTACGTTTTCTGACGACGATGATGCTGGTTGTTGTGGTTCGGAGGCAATTCCTAATAGTGATACTCCAAATAACCTTATTGCTTTCGATATGACAGATTTAGATCCTGAAGATAGCGGAGCGGTTCGATATACGACTATAGGAACAGCGCCTAATCGCATTGCAATTATCGATTTTGATGAGGTAGATTATTTTGATGTTTCATCGAATGCTACAACAAGCCAATTGAAACTCTTTGAAGGGACTAATCGTATAGAAATTCATAGTGTAAGTAGTGGTATTTCGGGTAATGGTAAAACACAAGGGATTGAAAATAAAGATGGCACAGCGGCAATTACTGTTCCTGGACGTAATGCCGATGAATGGACGGCTACCAATGAGGTGATTACTTTTACCCCTGTCTCTAATATATTAGATGGTTGTGGGGTTGCTTCGGTAGTGGCGTCGCAAATGGCATTTAATTGTTCAAATATCGGTGCGAATACAATCACAATTACGGCTATAGATATTAATGGAAACGTTTCTATGAAAGATGCTACGGTAACGGTCGTGCCTTCAGGTGCAACCGCACCAGTGATAACTATAATAGGAGATAATCCTCAAGAAATCCCACAGGGGTCTGCATATGTAGAACTAGGCGCTACGACAAACGATGGGTCTATGGTCATGATTGAAGCCTCCTCTGTAGATGTAAACAGCATAGGAAGTTATAATGTGATTTACACTGCTAGAGACTTATCCTGTAATGCTGCACTAGAAGTTATTCGAACCGTAAATGTGGTGCCCGTATTGCATACAGAAGATGCTGCATTTTCAAAAGGGATTCGCATATACCCTAATCCAGTATACGATATCGTGACTATTAAATCTGATCAAAATGTGATGACTCAGATTAGAATGGTAGATATAAGTGGTCGTGTTATGGCACAGACCCTCCAAGGTGTTGGTACCACCTACCAAATGGATGTGTCCAATATGTCACAAGGAGTTTATTTTTTAGAAATAACTTCGGAAGGGAAACAAGCTGTGAAACGCATTGTAAAGCACTAAAATAGGTTTTTTTTAAATGAAATGACAGTTTAGAGTAAAGCATTAAATCCTGTGAAAGTCATTTCACAGGATTTTTTATTGATGTGTTACAATTCCTGTATGCATAGGAATTTGTATGAAGTACACTGTACAATTTTTTACGGTGTTATGCACCTGTTACTTGTATTGATTTTTAAATGAGATCTCCAGATTTATCTAAGCTAATTACTGCTAAAATTACAACGCCGTTAATCCAATAGTAATACGCATCTATTGCTTTGAATGGAAAAAAAATGGGGACACTAATAAATACTATTGCGACAATAAAATCGACAATTAAATGAATTTGATATGAAATTACCTTAAAAGCTCCAAGATGATGGTTGGTTAGCAGTGTTAAAATAAAAGCTGCTATTCCCGTAGTAACTGAGAGTTGTAAAGCTAACGCGTTAGAGGTTCCTAATCCAAGAAGAAACGGAAGTACGATTAGTGCTATAGCAACAGGGTAATCTAAAAATGCGTGTATTCTTTTGGTTATAAATTTCATGACTTCATTTTTTAATTGTGCGTTTTACTTAGTTTTTCCCAATTCTTATCGGCTACGCTTTTCAATTTAGCGTGGTTATTCTCCGCCAACCACAATTGCTTAGCGTCTAGCTCTACATTATTTAAATACAGGTAGTACTTGCCATCTTTTACAATAAATTTATTAGGGTCTACTCTAAACTTTGCACCTGCATAAATTCCAAAGGCACAAAACCCTCCAAACTCTGGCATGTATTTAGCAGGGTTTTTATCGAAAGTTGCCTTTTGGGCTGCAGAGGTAA
>CAZLTR010000010.1:0-36147 GCA_964562415.1 uncultured Hyunsoonleella sp.
TCATAGCAGCGCTACGGACAAAAAAAGTAACGAAATAGGGGTGAATTTCAGCCATATTTTAGGAAATAGAAAACGTCAAGATGAGTTCTTTATAAAAACCGTAGTATGTTTAATTTTTTTAAACAATTTTTTGCATCAAAACGAGAAACGATAGACGACAACCCTATGAAAAAATTTTTAATTGTTGGTTTAGGGAATATAGGTGAAAAGTATGAGAGTACACGCCATAATATAGGTTTTAAAATATTAGACCATTTTGCTAAGAAAGAAGCGCTAACTTTTGAAACGCAAAAGTTAGGGGATATAGCAACCTATAAGTTAAAAGGACGAACATTTATTTTTTTAAAGCCTAATACGTATATGAACCTAAGTGGTAAGGCGTTGCTATACTGGATGACAAAGGAGAAAGTGCCTTTGGAAAACCTATTGGTTATTACAGACGATTTAAACCTTCCTTTTGGAAGTGTTAGAGTAAAAACTAAAGGCAGTGATGGTGGGCATAATGGCTTAAAAGACATTCAGCTAAAACTCAACACCACTAAATATAATAGGTTTCGATTTGGTATAAGCGCAACATTTAGTAAAGGCAGGCAAGTCGATTATGTTTTAGGCGAGTGGAACGATGAAGAAACCCAACAACTCTCTGAACGTCTTGATGTGGCAGTAGCACTTATAAAATCATTTGTCTTATCGGGAGTTCATCAAACGATGAATGCGTTTAATGGGAAATAAGCTGCATAAGCTAAAAAAACAATTGTCTAAGAATTAAAAAACTAAGGAGTGTAGGTTTTAAGTATGAAATCTAAGCAGATCTTAGAGTAGCATTCTTAGATGTGTTTTAATAGTGTTGCTATGGCTTAATACTACCAGCGGTATAAGAAAAGCGATATGTCTTTTTTTATCAGATATACTGTAAATGTATTTGTTAGCTATAGAGTTACATTTAAAATATATAAAATGTGAGATACGTCATACACATGATGTGAATTCGTAAATTAAGTTAAAAATATGAGGTGCATAATTTGATTTTTTAAGATATTTACCAAGTTTTAAGTGGCGCTGCTCTTTGAAAAGTGCTTATTAAGGTAAAGTATATATATCTGTGAAAATAAATTGCACTTCATCGACAACTCTAATTTTACATAATTCTTCTTTTGGTTTGAATTTGATTGACCAGTTTTTACTTCAAAAGTCAAGACTTTTATGTTTAGGGATAGTAATAATACTTTTAGGAGGATTAAGAGTTACAGCACAAGCTAAGATTACTGGAAATGTTTCAGATCGTTTTGGAAATCTACCTGGAGCAAAAGTAGTTGTAGAAGGCCTAGATCTTGTTGCCACTACAGATATTAATGGAAATTATAGTCTTTCTGTAGCGCCAGGAACCTATGTGTTAACAACAAAGTTTGTAATGTATCTTACCGAATCAAAGCAAGCCATTGTAAACGCAGGAGAAACGGTAAGTGTAGATTTTATTTTAAAAACAGGGTTTGGTGTAGATCAGCCTATATCGTTAGGGTCTAGAACAACACCTAACGCGTCTTTAAAAAGTACAGCAGCAGTAAATGTTATCACTGCCAACGCAATAAAGAATGTTTCTCGAAAAGAGCTAAGCGAAGTGTTGCATTATCTAATGCCTTCATTCCATTCTACCAATCAAACCATTGCAGATGGGACAGACCATATAGACCCCGCCTCTTTAAGAGGTTTGGGCCCCGATCAAGTATTGGTACTTATTAATGGAAAACGTCGGCATAACAGTGCGTTACTCAATGTTAATGGCACAGTAGGGAGAGGCTCTGTAGGAACAGATTTTAATGCCATTCCTATTTCGGCTATAGCTCGGATAGAAGTGCTAAGAGATGGTGCTGCTTCTCAGTATGGTTCAGATGCTATTGCTGGTGTTATTAATGTGATATTGAAAAAGCAAACCGAAACTATTGTTATAGATAATCAAATAGGATTAACTACAGAAGGCGATGGGTTAGAAGTGTTTTCTGGAGCTAATTTTGGCTTAAATATTGGGGAAAAGGGCTTTGTGAATCTTACTGCAGAGTACCGCAATAGAGAAGCGATTAATAGGTCTGGAGGGTATACAGGAGCTGTATATTCTAACGATCCTATTAGCGATGAACAACGCATTGCAGAAAATGATTTTTTTAGTCAAACGGGCTTTTCTGGACGAAGAGTAGGTGAGGTAGGCAATGCTGCTACTCGAAATTTGAGTTTGTTTTTTAATGGCGAGTTTGCGCTATCCGATAGTGAAAGTATTCTTTATTTTCACGGTGGACGTAACTATAGAGAGGGGCAATCTAGAGGGTTTTATAGATTTCCTAAAGATGAAGATAGGGTCGTTTTAGAATTATTCCCTAATGGGTTCTCTCCAGAGATTTTAACAGACATTCAAGATGATGCGGTAACTGTAGGTGTTAAAGGGCTTAAAAATGATTGGGATATCGATTTTAGCCATACCATAGGCACTAATAGATTAGAGTATGCCGTTAATAATTCTAATAACGCATCGTTAGGTGTTGCTTCTCCTAGGCAGTTTTCGGCTGGAGGATTTATTTACAGTCAAAATACAACGAATTTAGATCTGTCAAAATCGTTTGAATGGCTTAAAGGAACCAATATTGCATTTGGAGGGGAACTAAGGATAGAAAACTACCAAATAATAGCTGGAGAGGAAGCGTCTTTTGTAGATGGAGGAGCTACATTTATAAATGCAGTTGGAGAAGAAGTGTCTAAAGTTCCAGGAGCACAAGTATTTCCTGGGTTTCAACCAGAAAACGAACTGAATAAATTTAGGACAAGTGTTTCAGGGTATTTTGATGCCGAAACGAATATTACAGAGTATTTACTATTTAAAGCAGCTGCTAGGTATGTGTCTTATAATGATTTTGGAGACGAAATTATTTGGAAAGTATCAAGCAGGTATAGTTTTAGTAATTCTTTAAGTGCTAGAATAGGCTTTTCTACAGGTTTTAGAGCGCCTTCCTTACATCAAGTGTTTTTTCAAAATGTAAGTACTCAATTTATCAATGGAGAAAGTACGCGTGTTGGGACATTTAATAATGATAGTGCCATAGTAACAGATGCCTTAGGTGTAGCTGCTCTTAAACCAGAATTATCTCAAAATTTTAGTCTTGGAGTAAGCGG
The DNA here is from genome assembly GCA_964562415.1 of uncultured Hyunsoonleella sp. Lineage (GTDB taxonomy): Bacteria > Bacteroidota > Bacteroidia > Flavobacteriales > Flavobacteriaceae > Jejuia. The sequence continues at coordinate 3,160 of CAZLTR010000010.1, forward strand.
AAAACTAAAAAATAATTTAGCCTTTGCTATAGATTATTATGCGATTGCAATAAGAGACAGGATTGTGCTTTCTGGACGTATTTCTGAAGGTTTTGAAGCTATTTTTGAGCCATTTGGAGTGAGTAGTGTCCAGTTTTTAACTAATGCTATAGATTCTAAAACATCTGGTTTGGATGGTACATTAGAATTTAGAACACCATGGCAAAAGGGGACATTTAGTGCTGCCTTAAATGCAAATTTATCTAGAACTCGAGTGCAAGATGTTGTTAAAGCACCCTTGGCTCTAGTTGGAGAAGAAGATGTGTTTTTTAATCGAGAAGAAGTTGCCCGGCTAGAAACTGCACAGCCTAACTTTAAGATGGGGGCCATGCTTGCTTATGATATTGATAAACTGAGATTTCAATTTGTGAACACCTATTTTGGTGCTGTAAATTATTTACATCCTGAAGATGGAAACCCTGCTAATTGGGTACTTAATGAGTTTACAGGTAATATAGAGACTAGAGATCAAAAATTTTCTCCAAAATTGGTTACAGATGCAGAAATCTCGTATCAATTTAATACTGCGATTAAATGTGGTATTGGCGGTAATAATATTTTTAATGTATTTCCCGATCGTCAAAAACACTCCGATAATGTCGAGGATGGTAAATTCATATACAGTAGAAGAGTACAGCAGTTTGGCGTAAAAGGGGCTCATTATTATTTTAAACTTCTATTGCATTTATGATAGTCTGGTGTTTTAGAAAAATATATCGTTATTACATGCTATGCTTTTTATGCTGTGTCTCGGTATTTAGTGCAAATGGGCAAACAGCATTAGAAGATTTAAAACGCAGCCAACGTGCTATTTTTATTTTCAATTTTGCACAGCAAGTTGGTTGGCAAAATATGGCGCAGTTAGAGACGTTTTCCATAGGTGTTTTAGGTACAGACCCTGTTGTTATTAATTTAAATACCATGGCTCAAAAGCGAAATATTGCAGGAAAGCCAGTTAAGATTTTAAGATTTCAAGATATTAAAGCTATTAGCGACGTACAATTGTTATATGTAAATCGAAGCTATGGCTATAATATCACTACTATTTTAGAAAAGATATCACAAAAAAATATCTTGTTGGTTACAGAGAATTACGATTATAATAAATCTATGATCAACATGATAAATGTTGAAGATACCTTTCAATATGAAATTAATATAAGACGCCTTCAGAAAGAAAACTTTGTGATTGCGCCATCTTTAAAAAGCTATGCTATAAGTTCCTCAGATAAATGGAAAAAGTTGTATGAATCTACCCGATCTTCTTTAGAAAAGAAAGAGAAAGATGTCAAGGAAAAGGAAGCTATAATTGAAGGGAAAGATGTAGAGATTAAAGGTATTGTTACTCAAATAGAAAGCCGAGATGATTTGATTCAGGAACTTTCAGATCAAACGATATTACAACACAAAAAATATGAAGAAAAAATTAAGATAGAAGGTGTCTTAGAGCAACGTATAAAAGAACAGTTAGATGTTATTAATAGGCAAAAACATACGATAAGCAATTATGGCGGAGAGATTTTGAAAACAAATGCCGAAATTGCTAATCAAAAACAAACGCTTGTTACATTAGAGCAACGCATAAAGGAAAAGGAAAAGGTTTTAAATAAAAAAAACGACGTACTACACACACAAAAGCAGTTTATAGGCTTGTTGGTAGTTATAGTGGTTGGTATTCTTTTAGCAGTTTTTATTTTATATAGGAGCTTTTTAATACAAAAGCGATTGCGACAGCAATTAGAAGTTAAAAATAGAGAAGTAGAACGTCTAGCAGACGAATTAATGGCCATAAATACTAAGCTGTATACTAAAAATTATAAAATTAATACGCAAGCCAAAGCATTGGCCTCTCAAAATGATGCACTAGAACAATTTGCTTATATCGCAAGTCATGATTTACAGGAACCTTTAAATACCATATCTAGCTTTATAGACTTGTTAACAGATGAATATGGTGAACGTTTTGATGAGGTTGGAAAAAATAGCTTAGAGTATATTAATGCTGCTAGTATTAGGATGAAACGTCTAATTAATGCATTATTGGAGTATTCAAGATTAGGACGTTCTAACGATTTTAAGCCTGTAGATTGTAACACATTACTTATTGATTTACAAGCAGATCTTAAACATGCAATAGAGAGTGTTAATGCGACGCTTGAAATTGAAAATTTACCTATAGTTACGGGTGCCGAGGTGGAATTGCGCTTATTGTTTCAGAATTTAATAAGCAATGCCATTAAATTTACCAAACCAGATGTTACACCCAATATATATATATCATGCAAAAGTGTTAAGGAAGATAGGCACGATAACAGAAGTGCTGGTTATTGGGAGTTTTCTATTAAAGACAACGGTATTGGTATTCCGAAAGCGCAACAAGATAAAGTTTTCGATATTTTTCAGAGATTGCATTCTAGAGATGAATATAAAGGAACAGGGATAGGACTTGCACATTGCAAAAAGATAATTGAATCGCATGGAGGCCAATTGTGGTTAGCGTCTCAAGAAGGTGTTGGAAGTACATTTTATTTCACCATCCCAGAAAAATCTTAAGTTAAGCCGTTAAATAGTTACAAGCAATTATTAGTAAGTTGTTTTTTATTAAATTTAGAGACGATCTCTAAAACAGAGGGTTGTGTAAGCATTTTGGGCAGGCAACCTTTTATAAGAGCGTTACGTTCTATAAGCTGTTTTTTAGTCTCAGGTAATGCTGTGCCTAACATTAAAAATACAGCAGTGTCTTCTGGGGTTAAACCTGTTTTTTGAAGCGCTTCTAGAAACTCCCAACCATTCATTTTAGGCATATTAATATCTAGAAAAATGAGGTTTGGTATAAATAATAGATTGGTGACATGATTTAGCGCGTCTTCTCCATTTTCTGCAATGCGAATATCATGGTTTTCAAATGCTTTTTCAATCATTATTTTGTTGAAAAAGTTCGTAGATTTGTTGTCGTCAACAAGAAGAAATTTTATCGTTTTCATAGATCAGTTTTTGGTAAATTGAAGTGGATATCACACCATCCCAACATAAAAATGTGCTTCTAAAGGTGAATAAATTGTAGAGTTTGATAATAGCTTATTTGCAAAGTTACAAACTAAGGTTTTTATGGAGTAACCATAGCGCTAGAATTGAGTAGAATTATAATTTTGACGTTTTTAGAATGCTTATTTTAAAAAAAGATAAATTCTTTAAAATAAAGTGAATACATTCGTAAACGACGTGTTTCACTTAAGCTCAATAGAAGTCGAAATGCTAAGCCTTATTAATTTATAGCGTTTTATTTTTTCAGGACATGCGGATTATTTTTTAGTATTGTGTTGAGATATTAATGTTTGCCTGAATTTAAATAGATTTTAATGAAACGTTTTTTGTAGAAAGCTAATGTTGTAGTTTTTGGATGAAAACCACTTTTAAATCGTTAAAGTGCGAATGCTAACTCTTTTAGACTCTAATATTCCCAAATTTAGGTATAATTTCAAAAACGGTTTTGAAGTAAGTTAAAGGAGGTAGGCCCTTATCGTATCAAAAGCTTTCTTGTAAATCGATTGCCATTACCATCAGTAAGATTTAAAAAATACAAACCAGTGCCAACATTAGCTATAGAGATAATTTCATTAAAGAAGCTGGTCTCTGCAAAACTTTCATCGTAAACAATTTGTCCCCTTGTATTATATACCTCAATGCGAAATGTAGTGGGAAGATGCAATGCATTAGCTCTTATTTTGAATATACCAGAATTTAAACTTGGATTTGGAGAGACCGTAAATGCGCCAAAAACAGTGTCGTCTATACTAAATTCGCGTTGCGTAGGGTTGCAAAGTTCAATAAACCAAGATTTAAAAAGCCCCTGATCTCCTCCTGAAAAATCACCTACTTCTATGGTCCAGTCGCCTGTTACAATTTCACCATTAAATGCAGATAGCAACGTATTGTTAGGTGTGCCCTGCCTTAGGTTTTCACCACTTTCGCTACAGTTAAATGCAATTGCTTCATCATCAAAGGTCGCAATAAGATCGGTGTCATCACCACAGCTCCTAGGCGACTTTAAGACGACTTGAGTTCCACTAGGACTCGTTAAAACGATCCCTAGATCTCCAATAAAATCATGAACTATGTTTACGCCTACATTTATATCTGAAATAACTCCAGTAGCCGTAATCGAGATAGTGCTACTTTGAATAGCATCGAAAGAATCTAAAATTTCAAGGTTTAAATTTTCGCTAGAATTGTAGGTCACACAATTATTATCGGTTTCAAGTCCTATAGTAAAAGGAGCACCGTTTACAGTGAAAAAATTAGCATTAGTTGGTGCTATCATTAATCTACAGTTAGATGCTGTAATATCTGGGATTTCAAGTAAATAGCTGCCATTATTAGGAACGTTGGAAGCGATAGTTTCGAAAGTGGTTCCACCATCGGTAGAGAGTTGAATGTTTACAGTACTTGCCCCAGGAAGTAAATTGGTGTTGTTAACATCCCATTGTATAATTTGAGTTTCGCCAGCGACTAAAAAAATGTTGTTAGCGTTTAAAGTTGTAATTTTAAATGGACCATAATTACTGTCGAAATTTACCTGAACATCATCATAATTAACATTGTTAGTTTCAAACCTATTGTCTCTAACGGTGAGTCTAAAATCGGCAGTTCGAGATACATTAGGGATTTTTTCCCATTGCCCAGCGTTTAAGCCAATAAGTAGATCCTTAAAATTAGGAAAAAACCTGGCGTTGTTTGCAGTGGGGGGAAAAGATCGAAATAAAATAGCGTTAGAATCGGTTAAATCTGGATTAGGGAATACAGTCCTCGCATTATTCTCATTAACTTGTTCCCAGCAGTACGTTACGGTATTGCTGTCTATACCTTCTACGTTACCTTCGAGTTTAAAAGGCGTACCAATAGGTAGAGTGAGGTTTCCTCCAGCTTCTACTATAAGAGGTGTGCTTTCAATAGTCGAGGTTGTAGCGCAGCCTGTTGAAGCCACGTACGATGAAATTTGAGCAATAGATATGGCATGAAAGTATGGATCGCTATTAAGTAATATATTTGCAGAGTTAGCGATACCAGAGTAGCCCATAACAGTTGTGCCACTACCAGGTTCCATTTGTACATCCGTTTGTTCATTGCCTAGATGTGTCCATGTATGGTTAGCGCCAAATTGGTGGCCTAACTCATGGGCAAATAAATCGATATCGAAATTGAAACCACCAGGAATGTTATCAGAAGAATAACCACTCCCTTTGTTAAAATCGCATACGCAACCAACACAGTTGGCATTACCATCAAAAGGACCAGCGGAAAGCAAATGTCCAACATCATAGTTAGCGCTACCAATAAGAGAATCTAAAGTTTTTTGAGTCTCAAAACCCAAATTACCCGTTACCCCAGAGTAGGGGTCTGTAAAAGGGTCTAAGAAAACAATAGCATCGTTGTTTTCTACAAGTTCTAACGATATGTTCAAGTCTTTTTCAAAAACAGCATTCACATTGGTTAAACTAGCAGCTAAAGCAGCATTGACGTCTTCTAATGTGCCACCATGAAATTCTGCATATTCCCCTGTAACAGATAAGGCCAATCGAAACACACGTTTCACATTATTTTCTTCAGTATTGCGAGTCGTTTTTGCGGATGCAGCAGTTTGTTTGGAGGAATTACTTTTAGTAAGACATCTCAGACCCTCTTTTTTAGCTAAACTAGATTTAGGCATCATTTCAAATTGATCCATATGGTCTGTCACAGGCTCAAAAACCATCGATTTGTTTTGTCCTAATATAGTGCCAGATAGTCCTTTGTTTGGCGATAAACTAAACCTTAGATAATTGGATGGATTGTCAATACCGTAACCTACATAAGACCTTAGGTGTGGGTATTTGGCTTGAAGGCTTTTGGGCAGTACAGATGCCTCTACGATTCTAAACCGCTCTAGTACGCCATCAGCATTAGGGAAACTCATGCTAAAAGCAGGTTCTTTCGAAGTTTTAGTCTTATAATGTGTTTTTTCTAAAGCATTGTGCAGGGCATCGTAATTAAATGTGTAGGTTGTAATTTTTTTAGAAACCTTGCCTTTAGGGTGTTGTATCTTAGTGCTATGATCCATCTTGGAGAAAAAATGGTTTTGAGCAAAAGACGAAAATACAACCAAAAACATGGTAGTTGTAAAAACATAATGTAGCTTTGCTTTTATAACAGAAATCATAGGGTCTTTTATAACAAATTTATAGTATTTTGACGACAATTACAATTCATGCCGCTTATGAGTAATGCATTTAACATATTGAATTATAGACCCGATAAACCTTCTGTAGTAACAATAGGTACTTTTGATGGTGTTCATGTAGGTCATCAAAAAATAGTAAAACGATTGGTGGATTATAGCGAAAAACAAAATTTAAGATCTGTTATTCTTACTTTTTTTCCGCATCCAAGAATGGTTTTACAAAAAGATTCTAATATTAAACTTATCAATACTATAGAAGAACGTAGTTTGATCTTAGATAGTATAGGCTTAGACTATTTATTGATTAAAACGTTCACAAAAGAATTTTCAAGATTAACTGCTGAAGCCTTTGTAAAAGAGATTTTGGTAAAACAACTCAATGCTAAAAAAGTAATCATTGGTTATGACCATCGGTTTGGAAGAAATAGGAATGCAGATATTAATGATTTGATGACCTATGGAAAAGCCTATGGCTTTGAAGTAGAAGAGATTTCGGTAAAAGATATCAATGATGTGGCTGTGAGTTCTACTAAAATACGACAAGCACTTATCGAAGGCGATATTGAAAAGGCCAATACGTTTTTAGGGTACCCCTTTATGCTAACGGGCACAGTTCTTAAAGGAAGAGGTATTGGTAAACATCTAAATTATCCTACGGCTAATATTAACATTGCAGAACCCTACAAACTCATACCTAAGCACGGTGCCTATGTGATAAAATCTAAAATAGAAGGGCGTACCGTCTATGGAATGATGAATATAGGTGTAAACCCTACCGTAGATGGTAAAAAAGAATCTATAGAAGCACATTTTTTTGACTTCGATGCTTCTTTGTATGACAAACAACTACAAGTAGATATTTTGTCGAGAATTAGAGGGGAACATAAGTTCGAATCTCTAGAGGCCTTAAAGTTACAGCTAGAAAAGGACAAAGCCTTTTCGTTAAATTTTATTAAAGAATATACCTTTGTTTAAGATACTGTTTAAACATATAGATAATTCACAACTCGTTGTTTTTAGAGTTTTTTTTGGTGCTTTATGTTTTTTAGAGTCTTTTGGAGCCATTCTAACAGGTTGGGTTAAACAAAACCTTGTAACACCTAAGTTTACCTTTTCATTTATAGGTTTCGAATGGTTACAGCCGCTTGATGGTAACGGGATGTACATTTATTACCTCGTAATGAGTGTTTTTGGTTTGGGGATCATGTTAGGGTATAAATACCGTTTTAGTGCTATTGGGTTTACGCTTATGTGGACTGCAGTTTACCTTATGCAAAAATCTGCTTATAATAACCACTACTATTTATTAGTGTTATTAAGTGCCATAATGGTTTTTTTACCAGCGCATAAAGCATTTTCTTTAGATGCGAAAAGACATCCAGAAATAAGAAGTACTGCAATGCCCAATTGGTGTCGTTTGGTTTTTATAGTGCAGCTATTTATTGTATACACTTATGCATCGGTAGCTAAATTGTATCCAGATTGGCTAGATGGTACTGCTATAGAAATTTTAATGAAAGGCAAACAAAACTACCCTGTTGTAGGAGCGGTTTTACAGCAAAAATGGCTACAGCTTTTATTGAGCTATGGGGGTATTTTATTTGATGGATTAATTGTGCCTTTGTTATTATTTAAGCCCACACGTAAAATGGCATTTATCATATCTGTAGGCTTCCATTTGTTTAACTCTATTGTTTTTCAAATAGGCATATTCCCTTACTTAGCACTCGCTTTGTATGTGTTTTTCTTTCCCCCTCAAACCATTCAAAAATTAGTTTTTAAAAAACGTGTTTTTTACAACAAAGAAGAGGTGCGTCAACCCAAATATGTTAGTTTTTGGGTGCCCTTATTTTTAGTTTATTTTGTAGTACAAACGCTATTGCCATTACGGCATCATTGTATTACAGATGATGTGTTGTGGACCGAAGAAGGCCACCGTTTATCATGGCGAATGATGTTAAGAGTAAAGCGTGGTTATGCGACTTATAAAATAAAAGATAAGACGACAGGGAAACAGCAAACAATAGACTTAAACGCATATTTAACGCCAAAGCAACAACGAGGCGCCAAGTCTAAACCCGATATAATTTGGCAGTTTGCACAGCATTTAAAGCAAGATTTTAAAGCCAAAGGACAAGATGTGGCGGTTTATGTGAGCTGTAGAGTTGGCATTAATGGAAAGCCTATAAAACGATTAATAGATCCTAAAGTAGATTTAGCAAGTGTATCTTGGCATCCTTTACAACACAGTGAGTGGATTTTACCTTCTGTAAGAGAATGATTTACGAGGTTGTATGCAAAGCTTGTTGTAAAACCATTAGTTTTTAGGAAAACGATACAATGTCCTAAAGTCGAAAATTAATGGTAGAAGTCCTATTGTAATTCATTAAATTTGTCGCTTAAATTTTAAGCCATGCTACAAATTCCATTTATTAGAGAAAACAAAGCCGATGTTATTGCGCGATTGAACAAGCGTAATATTGATGCAGCTACAATGATTGAGGATGTTCTTGCCTTAGATGAAAAAAGAAGGCAAATTCAAGCACAACTAGATTCGGTTTTGGCAGAGTCTAATACAATATCGAAACAAATCGGAGGGCTTTTTAAGTCTGGTAAGGTAGATGAGGCAAATGTGCTTAAAGCAAAAACAGGCGAATTAAAGGAAACGTCCAAAACACTTGCAGAGCAGTTAAGTGTTGCAGGAGAACGTTTAAAGCAACTGTTGTATCAAATCCCTAACGCACCCCATGAACTGGTTCCTCTTGGCACTTCAGAAGCCGACAATGAAGAGGTGTTTAAATCGGGTACTGTGCCTCAACTTCATGAAGGCGCTTTGCCGCATTGGGAGTTAGCTAAAAAATATGATATTATAGATTTTGAACTGGGCAATAAAATTACAGGTGCAGGTTTTCCTGTATATAAAGGTAAAGGTGCGCGTTTGCAACGTGCTTTAATAGCTTATTTTTTAGATACCAATACAGCAGCTGGTTATACCGAATACCAATTGCCACTTTTAGTAAATGAAGATTCTGGGCTGGGCACAGGGCAATTGCCAGATAAAGAAGGGCAAATGTATCATGTCACAGAAGATAATTTATACTTAATACCTACCGCTGAAGTACCAGGTACAAATATATTTAGAGATGTTATTTTAAATGAAAGAGAACTCCCTATAGGTATTACAGGGTATACACCTTGTTTTAGAAGAGAGGCAGGAAGTTATGGTGCACACGTTAGGGGCTTAAACCGATTGCATCAGTTTGATAAGGTTGAAATTATAAGAGTGGAACACCCTTCAAAATCATATGAGGCTTTAGATACTATGGTCAATCATGTGAAATCTATACTAGAAGCTTTGAAGTTACCCTATAGAATTTTAAGATTATGTGCTGGTGATACTTCTTTTACAGCTGCTTTAACCTACGATTTTGAAATCTTTTCAACAGCACAAGACCGTTGGTTAGAAGTGTCATCTGTGTCTAATTTTGAAACCTTTCAAGCCAACCGTTTAAAATTAAGGTTTAAAAACGCTAAAGGTAAAAAAGAATTGGCTCATACGTTAAACGGGAGTGCCTTGGCTTTACCTAGAATTTTGGCTGGTATTCTAGAAAACTACCAAACAGAAGATGGTATTGTAATTCCCGAAGTATTAAGATCTTATACTGGTTTCGATAAAATTTCATAACGACGACTTAGGTAGATTCTAGATTGTGTTTCTCTAAAAAGCGAAATAAAATCGACGAAATGCACGATTTCAACGCTGTTTAACGATTATAGGTGGGAAATTTTGGTGTTTTTAAGTATTTTTTCGAATATTACTTAACCAAATCGAAAATATACTTAACTATGAAAAATGTACTCCGCCTAATTTTATTTATAGCACTCGTTTTTGTTGGCAGTAAAGTTTTATTCTCAGATTTTAGTTTAGAAGAATCTGAAAATAAAACGGTTGCTGTTGTGAATGAATAATTACCATTGACAATACAAGACTGTCCCCAATCGAGTGATACTATTGCAATGCGTTGCGATGGTTTAAGTTAATAGGAACATTATTTTGGTTGGTTAATGCCCAGATGAAAATCTGGGCATTATTAATTTTAGATGAAACCCTTACCAGTTGTAGCAGATTTTGTATGTCCAGTTGCCCTTGTAAAACTAAAAGAGACTATTAACAATGCGCTCACAATTTTAAAAATACAGTTAAAAAGAAGACGGCTAAAAAGCGATCCTCTAGCGACCCACTAACTTAATGGAAGTTTTGAATACAACGGTTGTTTGCATATAAATACCATTAACCACAAAGTGTATGTACTAATGCATAAATCGGGTTGAAGAGAGACGTTTTGACAGTACAACCCCATTAAAGGTCACCGTTCTGTTGTTTTTTAAAAATGACCATAGTGTTGTAGGGTTAAAACTTAATTTTAAAAACAGCATTGGGTGTAAAGCCTAGTGAGAATCTTTGAATGACTTGCTCTAAGATGACCTCACGTTCTTCTGCTGTGCTGCCACTAGTACCTGCTACAGCGATACCACCATCGTCTAAAGGTTTGCGTTCTGCCTTGTATACGATATCTAGAGGTCTTATCCTGTTGTAAAGGTTTAAAAAAGAAAGTCCTGCCTGTGCCTTTAGCAGAGTGCCTCCTGTTTTAATATTAAAATCGTGCAGGATAGAGGCGTCTAGCCTATGAAAGTTAGGCAAACGAGCGCTGTTTACAGCACCAAAATTAACAACACCTGCATTTTCTCCATCGGCATCAATTTTAATCGTAAAGCTATTTACTGGTGTAACGGGTGCCCCGCTTCTAAATTGCCAACCTAATGAGAATTGCCAGCGCTTTAGTTGCAAGGTATTCGAAATTCTAAATTGGTGGGTAATGTCGTTATTCCCAGAGAATTTAAAGGGCGTATCTTGCAAATTAGGAAATTGAAATGTAATGTCGTTAAAGGTATAACCCGCCCATATTTTATAAGCATGCCATCTGTATTTTAATAAAATATCGAGACCCTTAATAGTGCTTTGGCCTTCTTCAAGATTTTCTAGAGGGTTGCTAAAGCCATTGGTAAAAGTGGTAAGTCCTTCTAATGCTTTGTAGTAAGCATCTATATCAATATTTAGGTTTTTGTAATGGTATAAAAGGCCTCCAGAGATTTGATGGCTACGCAGCAAAGGAAATTGCTCATCATCAGAGAGGCGCCATAACTCATTTTCTAAGCGCAACTCGGTGTGGTTAAACTCGACCAATTGCGAAATGGGTTGGTGTCTTCGTTCTAGAGCCGTTTTAAATCGAAACCGATCGCTTAAAGGGTATTCCAAATTAATACGAGGCTCTATTAAAAATTGGTCTAGGCTACTGTAATGAACAAAGCGTAGACCACCGTTTATAAGACCGCTATTTTTAAAGTTATAAGCGTACGCTCCAAAAAGTGCGTTTTTTAAGTTGTCATCGTCTTGTACAGAGCGTTCTAATTCCTCATCAATTGGTTTTTCGCTACTAATGACAACATCTAAATCGGTATTAGAGAGTTCATAGCCTAAAGTAAGGCTTTGGTTGTCTTTAAGTTGAGATGTGGAAGAGAATTTAAGTCCGATGTCTAAAATATCATTTTTTCTAATATTAATTTCAGCTAAATCTCGTATCCCATCTCCTGTTTCATCTTTAATCTCATCATTTTGATAAAAAGAATTGTATTCAGAAAGGTATAACACGGCTTGTATTTGATGGTTTTCGTTGGCTCTATAATTCCAATCTACGCTTAAGCCTTTGTTTTGGGTAATAAGCGAGTCTACAACAAGTTCATCACCACCCATAAAATCGAAATCTAAACGGTTTCTGGTATACAATCCACTTGCGGTTATGGTATGATTTGTATTTGGTTTTAAGATCACCTTTGCGCTTAGATCGGTAAACGAAAACTCATTAGTACTCGTGGTACGGCTAAAGTCGTCATCGGTTTCTAGATCGAGTACATTGCCGTTACGATCTCTTGCAACACCAAAATTTGTAAAAATTTTATCGGCATAACTAATATAGGTTGGAGTTTCTAAAATATCTGCATAAGAGCGTCTTGCAAAGGCGTATACGGCCACTTTTTTAGAAATGGGCACTTTGGTGTATGCATTTATGGAAAGTCCGTCAATTTCAAATCCACCTTCTGTAGTTTCTGGAATAGCGATGCCACTGGAAATATCGATAATGCCCGAAATGCGATCGCCGTAACTTACACTTGTACCAGATCGAAACACTTGCGCTTTTTTCGTAGCAAATGGATTGAACAACGAAAACATGCCATAGAAATAACCTGTATTATACAATTTAATACCGTCGTAAAGTATTAAATTTTGGTCTGGAGAACCACCGCGAATTTGAATTCCCGTTGCAGATTCGTCTAAGGTAGAGATGCCAGGAATTAATTGAATACTTTGCGCTATATCTGGAGATAGTAAGCCTGGTAAAATGCCTAGTTTATCGCTTTCTAAAGTAATAGAACCGTCTTTTTGCCGATCGATACCAGAAGTGACATAACCTAATACAACCACCGCATCCAGTGCCGCGCCAAAAGGAGTTAGCATTAGGTTTTGGCAAGGGACTTCTGCGCTTAGCGTGTAGGTATCATCGGCGTAACCTGCTAACGTAATGGTAACAGTAATGCTATTCGTATTACGGGCTTTAAAGCTAAATGCGCCATCGGTATCTGTTCTAGTGCTTTGGCCTTCATTAGTGGTCACTAAAGCGTCTGGTAAAGGGGTATTCGTGTAAGCGTCATACAGATAGCCGCAAGCTGTTTTAGGGGCTGAAATGATAACATGTTGGTTGGATATTTTTTCAAAAATTAATCCCGATTGCAAGGCCAATTCTGGTAACAGCGCTGTAAGGCTTGTGTTAGGACCTTGTAATGTTATGGTTTTACTAGCAATAACATCTGGAGCATAAGAAAATAGCACCTTAGTTTTAGATTCTATATCGGTGAGCACGTCTTTTAAAGCCGTTTTGGTGTAGGCTACACTTAGAGTCTGTTGTCCAAAAGTGAGTTGCGTTAAAAGAAAGACTGCGGCAACTATTAGGGGGCGTTTCATTAGCATGTTTGTGCGTTAGGGTTCAGTTTATGGTTTTAATACTGGCTTTAGAGTGCTGTCGCTAGGGTAAAAAGACGGTAGTTTTATCTTCTGAAAGGGTATAGCTAATGCCTAAAGGTGTTAATGTGACTTTTAGTGCCGTTTCTAAATTGTTATGCGAAAAACTACCTGTAAATAATTGAGTTAAATTGGTGGTTTTGTTTTGAAATGAAATGTTGTATTGCCGTTCCAGTGCATCGATGACATCTTGTAGTGGTTGTGCTTTAAAACGACTAAGGCCTGTTTTCCAGTCTGGTTGGGTTTTGGTTGTTTTTTCGGTAACAACGTTGGTGTTCGAAAGGACTAAGCGGTCGTTTTTACGTAAAATTTGAGCTGCGTTGCTGTGCACGGGATCAAATTTAACGACCCCTTCATAGCATTCCAATTCAAAAGTAGTACCACGTGCTTTAATATTAAATGCAGTACCTAAAACCGCAACGCTGCCATATACCGTTTCTACTTTAAAACCATCACTTTTTTGAACTTCAAAATAGCCTTCGCCTTTAAGATATACGGTTTTATGAGACATCCAGAAAAACCGTTTGTGCGAGAGGGAAGCCCCCGCATTTAATGCAACTTTAGAACCATCAGGAAGGGTTACTGCAAGCTGTTTTCCATAAGGTGCCTGGTAATGTTGCGACGTGTTAAGCACACCAAAACAGCCTATTAATATTATAATAGAAGCGGCAATAGCATACCAAGTTCGGGTTAGTGTAGGGCGTGTTTTTCTAAACGTAATTTGTGCTTTAGTGCGCATAAGCGCTTGCTTTTTATCAATAGGAGGGGCTTTAAATTTTTGAGCTTCGGTATTAATACGGTTAAAAATGGCATAAGCATTAGAGGCTTTAAAGGCCGCTAATTCCTCTGGATCTAATTCACCAGCAACCCAACGTGCTATTAATGTTTCGTCTGATTCGTACTTTTCCATGATTATTAAGCTTTAGATAAACAACATGCCTTATATCTAATACAGGTCAGTTTTAGAATACCCTACTTTTATTAAAACGTTATTTCGCTTCCTAGCAGTTTTCTTAAGGTCACAAAAGCATTGCTCATGCGTCTTTCTACGGCCTTAACCGATATGCTCGTCATCTCTGCAATCTCCTTATATGTTTTTTTATCAATACGACTTAATAAAAAGACTTCGCGCTCTTTAGGAGAGAGCTTAGAAATACAGTACTCTAATTTTTTTCTAAATTCTTCGGTTTCCATAATAAAATCGGGGCTTTCGTGGTTGCTGTCATTTTGCGGCGTACTTTCATACCTTAAAACCACTTTTTTATGTGCAAATTCATTAAGAAGTGCATTATTACAGATCTTAAAGAGTAGGGATTTTGCTGTATTGTATATAATATCTGCACATTGTTTCCAAAGTTTTACAAAGGCATCTTGTACAATGTCTTCTGCCTGTTGTAAGTCACCACATTTGTAATAGAGATGGTTTCTAACAGACGCATAGTGTGTATTGAAAAGGCTATCAAAGTTCTTTTCCTCGCAAACCGATCTATTGCCTTCAGACATGGACTATTCTCATAATTTAGACTTCAAAACTATTAAAAAAAAACAGAAAAAAATGAAGGTATTCCCGTATTCGTCCGAATTTAAAAAATAAAGACCCCGAAAACAAAGCTATAATTCCGTTTTTAAAATACTGCTATTCGTGTTAAAAGTAATGAATTAAATACTTGTAAAATAAGGGATTGCTTTTTTGAAGAGGCGCTGTAAATGTCTTTAGGGTTTAAATGGAATTTGGGTGGTGTTTATTTTTTTTGAAAAAATAAGTAGGGTATTCTAAAACTGACCTGTATTAGAATTAACACAGATCAATTTTATAAACGTAATATATAACTTAACCACTTTCAATGATGAAAAAACAATTACTTTTTTTAACGGCCTTTTTAGTTACTCTATATGGCGCGTATGCCCAGTGTGGCTCAGGCGAAGACACCGAAGCTCCTGTAGTCGTAGCTGTAGGCGATGGTACTTTAGGAAACCCATTTGTGAATTTATTACAAACCACTGTAGCCAATGTGCCCAGTGGAACGTATTATTTTAATTTTAATGGCAATACCTTTCAAGGGGTGTTAGATAACGATACAGATGGTGGTGGTTGGCTTATGGTGCTCAATTATGTGCATTTGGCTGGGGACGACTCTGTTTTGCAGGTGCGTAATGCAGACCTGCCTTTGCTGGGGTCTTCGACCTTGGGAGATAATGAAGCGGCTACCGCTAATTGGGGACATATGGGAAACCAACTCGCAGCGGCTATTGATTTTGAAGAGATGCGATTTTATGGCAGAACAACAGGGCATACACGTATTATAGACTTTAAAACAAGTTTTAGCAATGCTGTAAATTATGTGAAGACAGGTACAGGCTCTTTCGATAATATAAATAATGGCATTAATTTTACGCCTTTAGCGAATCACACTGCGAATATTCCTGGACAAGCCTTTAACGAATTTGTAAATCAAAATAATGCCGCTTTAACAGAATTTCCTTTTTGGAGAAGTAGTGCATTTCATTGGGGGATTCGTGGTTCTGGAAACCGATGGGAAGTAGATGACTCTGCTGGTAATACACAAAGTACCATACATCGCGTTTGGGTACGCGGCGACCTTTCTCCTATAGGAACTCTTGAGGTTACACGTAATTTAGGAGCTTCGGGTGGTTTTTCTATGACTCCTGCAGACTTTGGTGTAAGTTTTACAGATAATTGTAGTGCTGTGAGCCAAAGTTTAAGTCAAACAGAGTTTACCTGTGCCGATATTGGCGTAAACACCATACAATTAACTGGGATAGATGAAGCGGGTAATAGCACTGCTGTAGATCTTACCGTTACAGTAGAGGAAACACCACCTGTTATTAACGTGCCTTCTGGAGGGCCATTTACAAGTATTGAGTTAGATAGTAACGGGCAAGTGACAGTAGATTTAGAAACATTAAATACTACGGTAAGCGACGATTGTGGTATAGATACCGTAGTTATAAGTGAAACAGAATTTACTTGTGAGACCTCGGGATTTGTACCACTTACCATTACGGCTACAGATGTTAATGGCAATGTGACTACGGCTAATGTTCTCGTGATTATTGATGATCCTATTGCGCCTGTCGTTACTTGTGTTGCGCCTTTTTCTATAGAATTAGATGCCACAGGTACGGCTAGAATTGAAGCTAGGGATTTACTGGCAAGTTTTACAGATAATTGCGGTTTAGGGGGAGTCACAGCAGATCAGTCTGTATTTACCTGTGCCGATATAGGTGATAATGTAGTAACCTTAACGGTTGAAGATACATTTGGTAACGAAGCAACTTGCAGCACTACGGTAACGGTAACGCTTCCCACATGTCCAGGGGATTTGATGTTGCAAACAGAAGGCAATGCTTGTGGGGTGACATATAACTATCCATGTGCTAGCAATCTTACTGAAGGGCCAGCAAGTGGTACCTTTTTAGCAGAAGGAACCACCACTACTTTTGTCTACGATATACCAGATAATAACGGTGGTACTTCAAGTTGTAGTTACACGGTTACTGTAGCAGATACGGAAGGTCCTATGTTTACTGGGCAGTCACAAACATTAACCTTAGACGCCTCGGGTATGGGAACTTTAACAGCGACCGATTTGTTAGGGGCAGATCCATTAGCAAACGATTATACCATAGACCGCACTGGGACTTTAGACCGGGTAGACATTAGCGCAACAGGAACTGTAGTAGCTTTAGATGACGATGAAATTTCAAACCCTTTACCTCTTGGATTTAGCTTTGGTTTTTATGGAGCGCTGTATACCGATTTTTATATATCGTCTAATGGTTTTATCGCGTTTTCAGATAATGACCAAGAAGATGGGTGTTGTAGTGGTCAGTTTTTGCCAAATGCAGACTTGCCAAACAATCTTATCGCGTTCGACTGGAATGATATTAATCCCGAAGATGGTGGGACTATAAGGTATGAAACCATAGGTACAGCGCCTAATCGTATTTTAATTATGGATTGGAACCGCGTTACTCATATCGATGATATAAATAATGTTACCACAGTTCAGGTAAAATTATTAGAGACGAGCAATCGTATTGAATTGCATATTACCAATATTCCAGAAACAGAAGACAATAAAACACAAGGTTTAGAAAATGCAGATGGTACAGCGGCCATTGTTGTTCCAGGGCGTAATGCTACACAATGGAGTGCTGCCAACGAGGTGGTTGCTTTTATACCTGTGTCTGGGATATTAGACGGTTGTGGTGTAGATACCTTGGTCGCATCTCAAACCGACTTTGATTGTTCGCACTTAGGTGAAAATACCGTAACGCTTACAGCAACAGATGTGAATGGC
The DNA here is from genome assembly GCA_964562415.1 of uncultured Hyunsoonleella sp. Classification (GTDB taxonomy): domain Bacteria; phylum Bacteroidota; class Bacteroidia; order Flavobacteriales; family Flavobacteriaceae; genus Jejuia. Next base: position 20,876 of record CAZLTR010000010.1, read on the forward strand.
AATGTTTCTGTGCAAAATGCTATAGTGACTGTTTTAGCGTCTGATACTGCTGCACCAGTAATTACATTAGTAGGAGAAGCAACCATAGAATTGGAGCAGGGTGCCGATTATATCGAATTGGGAGCTACAACAAATGATGGTACAGAGGTCGTTATAGACGCGGGTGCATTAGATACACGTGTCGTAGGAAGTTACAGTGTGACATATAACGCTGTAGACTTGCCTTGTAATGCAGCTATAGAAGTTATTAGAACCGTTAATGTGTTACCGCTGCTGGCGCTAGAGGGCAATCCATTTGCTAAAGCTATTGCAGTGTACCCTAACCCAACGCAAAGCGTACTTTATATTGAATCTTCAGAGCATCTTATGGAGACTATAGAAGTTACCGATATGAGTGGACGCCTCATAAAACGCATACAACAAGATGCGATTAGAAATTATGAATTAAACATGTCTGATCTTGCTGGAAGCGTTTATTTTGTGAAAATTAGTTCTGGAGACAGATATGCTATTAAACGAATTATTAAAAACTAAACAACTGTGAGTATTACAAATGTTTAGTTCTAGTTCTGCCAAAGCATTTTGCGATTTGGCAGAATTATTTTTTAAGGAATAAGATACTTAAAAGACAGTAAAAGAGCGTACAGCGTTTATAAGGAGATAAAGGGATTGATTAATTTATAAAACACGTACGTTTCTTATGGTTTTGCCATAACAGAATGTCTTATTAAAAAATTATCTTTGAATAGACAATACCTAGCATTATTGATGTTTCCATAGTGTTGTCGGTAATAGCAATTCACAATTTATAACCCCATGGACGTGAGAGACCCATGGGGTTTCTTCTATTATAAGGTAAAGCTATAAAAGAGAACGCGTACAGAATTAACAGCTCCTTTTTAAGCTAAGTCTAAGCAGCGTATTCGTTTAGGTAATATTAGGCATCATCTGCAAACCTATAAAAAGCATATAAGTTATGTTAAACATAATGTAGTTTCTTAATCTGTTTTTTATCTTTACTTCATGAGAATACTAATTTTAATTGTTTTATGTATTAGTACATCTTTGTCTGCTCAAAATGTGATGTTGGCAAAGCAATATTACAAGAAAGGCGCGTTTAAAAAGGCCCTTTTTGAATATCAAAAGCTATACGAGACCTCTAAATCAAGTATCAGTTATATTTCGCAAATTGTAGATATTCATCAACAATTAGAGCAATACAAAGAGGCTGAAGCATTTTTGTTATCCATCATTAAAAGGACGAATTATCCAGCGTTTTATGTAGACTTAGGGTATAATTACCAGTTGACAAATAATTTAGAAAAAGCAAATGAAAATTATAATATAGCCATTAATAGCATTACGAAAAACCCAAACAATGTATATGCTGTAGTACGTAGTTTTCAAGGGTATTCGCTATTAGATCAAACTGCAATAGCTTATGAAAAAGCCATGGCCTTAAAACCCCAATTAAATTTAAAACTGTCTTTAGCACAAATTTATGGGGAGCAGGGTAAGTTAGATAAAATGATGTTAAATTATTTGGATTTTATTGAGCGTAATCCTGTTTCATTAAGTAATGTAAAACGAGCTATTAAAGATTTCATTTCAGAAGATGCTACGCATGAAGGTAACGTATTACTGCGAAAACAACTTATTAAAAAAGTACAGCAGGCTCCAAATGTGATGTGGAATGAAATGTTGAGTTGGCTCTTTATCCAGCAAAAACAATATGTAAAAGCATTTGTTCAAGAGAAAGCTATTTATGCAAGACAGCCAGAACGTATGCCTCGCATTGTAGAATTGGGTAGGATAGCGGCCAAAGCTAAAGATGCATCTACAGCACAAGCCATTTTTAATTATGTTATAGAGAACGCACAAGCTATTGAAATAAAATTAGAAGCGCATTACGATTTGCTTCAAATTGCAACACGTACTGCAGAAAAAAAAGCCTATTCAGACATACAAAAACAGTATTTAGAGATTTTTGATACCTATGGCAGGTTTGCACAAACCTTTAAATTACAAATAGCCTATGCGCATTTTTTGGCATTTTATATGAATACGCCTAAAGCTGCAACTGTATTTTTGAAAGATGCTTTAAAATTACCTTTAAACCGGTTGGAGAAGGCAGAGATCAAGTTAGAACTAGGTGATATCTTAGTATTACAAGAACAGTTTGATAAAGCACTGATTTACTACACGCAAATACAACGCAATTTAAAGAACAGTACCATATCTCAAGAAGCACGATTTAAAGTGGCTAAAGCGAGTTATTACAAAGGTGATTTTAAATGGGCCGAAGCGCAACTTAAAATTTTAAAATCCTCAACCTCTCAATTAATTGCTAACGATGCTTTGGACCTTAAACTATTAATTACAGATAATAAATACGAAGATTCTTTACAAACCGCTTTAAAACGATATGCTAAAGCAGACTTATTAGCGTTTCAAAATAAAAATGATGAAGCGATAACCCGTTTAGACTACATTTTAAAGACATATAAAACAGAGCCTATAATTCCGCAAGCTTTATACAAACAAGCTTTGCTTTTTGAGATCAAGAAGGATTATAATAAAGCTTCAGAAAATTATCAAAACATCATAACGCATTACAGTGATGGGGTTTTGGTCGATAATGCCCTATACAATTTGGCAGAATTGTATAACAACCAATTGCAACAACCAGAAAAAGCCAAAACATTATATAAAGAGATTGTTTTTAATCATGCAGATAGTATTTACTTTGTAACGGCACGAAAAAAGTTTAGAGAACTACGAGGCGATGCCATCAATTAATTAGAAACAAGCCCTATTACATGAATTTTGACACCAACGAACTTATAGGTTTCGTAGCAGCACTATTAACAACCATTGCATTTTTACCTCAAGTGTATAAAACCTGGAAGACGAAAGATGTATCCAGTTTATCGCTCCCCATGTTACTATTGTTTTTTACAGGCGTTTTACTTTGGTTGGCTTATGGCATTTTAAAAGAAAGCCCTTCTATGATTTTTGCTAATGGTACTACAGTGGTTTCTACGCTTTTATTGTTACGATTTAAAATGAAGTATCATAAAAAATAATTAATTTTAGGGTTTATGGTACACTGACAAGATTACAGTCCTTATAAAATGGTGTAATTATTGTTATCTTTATTGAAAGAAAAACTAAAATTATGATTGGATATTATATATTAATAGGAGGTATCTCTTTAGTAAGTTGGTTGGTAAGCAACACCTTAAAGCGCAAGTTTGCAAAATATTCTAAAATTCAACTTAGAAATGGCATGAGCGGTGCAGAAGTGGCGCAAAAAATGCTAGCAGATCACGGTATTTATGATGTTGAGGTGATTTCTACTGCTGGGCGTCTTACAGACCATTATAATCCTAGAAATAAAACGGTAAATTTAAGTGAGGCTGTTTATAACGAACGTAATGCCGCCGCCGCCGCAGTTGCAGCTCATGAAGTAGGGCATGCGGTACAACATGCAACAGCGTACAGTTGGTTGCAAATGCGATCTACTTTAGTCCCTGTTGTGAGTGTAAGTTCTGGAATGTCGCAGTGGTTAATTATTGGAGGCTTAGTTCTTGGTGGTGCTGCAGGTTTAGGTTTAGGTTGGTGGGTTGCCGCTTTAGGCGTAGTGTTAATGGGCTTTGCAACGCTGTTTAGTTTTATTACATTGCCTGTAGAATACGATGCGAGCAACAGAGCTTTAGCATGGTTAAAAACTAAAAATATTGTAACACCAGACGAATATAAAGGTTCTGAAGATGCCTTAAAATGGGCTGCTAGAACTTATTTGGTGGCTGCTATAGGTGCTTTAGCAAACCTATTGTACTGGGCACTGCAAGTGTTTGGTAGAGATTAAGGGTATAACCATAGCACACAAATACTACAAAAAAGCTTAGCATTTTAGTCTAGGCTTTTTTTGTACCTTGTAGGACTAAAGATAACACATAAACAAGTAATTATGGAAAATCATATACAAAGTAAACTCTTAGTAGGTCAGTTGTCTGATACAGATAAGGTGGCGTTTTATAAAAAAACCTATGGTCACGTTGCAGGAGGCGTTCTTGCGTTTATACTCTTCGAATACTTATTGCTTCAAAGTGACGCTATAGTCAACTTTGCATTGTCAATGACCCAAGGGTGGCGATGGCTGGTGATGTTAGGCGGATTTATGTTTATTACCAATTATGCCGAAGGTTTGGCGCTAAAAACACAGGATAAGAATAAGCAATACTTAGCTTACGGACTTTATATCTTAGCAGAGGCTTTTATATTTGTACCTCTTATTTATATGGCGATTGTATTTACCGAGAGTTTCGATTTGCTCAATCAAGCCGCTATAGTAACCTTGTCCTTGTTTACAGGACTTTCTGCCATAGTATTGGTAACGAAGAAAGATTTTTCTTTTTTAAAATCAGCTTTAACCGTTGGTTTTTTTATTGCTTTAGGGTTAATTTTAGCAGGAACATTGTTTGGCTTCAATTTAGGGCTATGGTTCTCTGTAGGGATGTGTGTGCTTGCAGCAGGTTCTATTTTATATCAAACCTCTAACTTAGTTCACAAATATACAGATAGTGACTATATACCAGCAGCTTTAGGCTTGTTTGCCTCTTTAATGCTATTGTTTTGGTATGTACTTAGTATTTTCTTGTCAAGAGATTAAAATAGCAAACAATGATAATAGAAAAAGCCTTGAAAATACATTCAAGGCTTTTTCTGTTTTACTAAATGTGTAATTGTAAAAAGAAGGGCTAGCAGTTATTTTTTACCTTGGGCTATTTTTACATTTTTCCACAATATTTGGGCTTCTCCATTCCAACATCTGTACGCACCATAACGTATCTTGATAGAGGTAGCAGACCCTGGATCTGGCAGGTCAAAAGTCTGGTCTCTAGGAGTGTCACTACTGCTACTTAAGTTGTCTAGTCTAACGACTATTTTATGGGTTTTACCAGCGCTATTGTTAGCAGTTCTCAATCCATTTTCTAATTTAACCCTTACAAGATCATTTTTACCACAAGAAAAATTAAGGTTTTTAATTTCTCTTCCATCAGAACCACCACCTTTGCGTTCCGTAATGATTTCTAGATAGAAATTAAAACGTGATTGGCTAGCGTCAGTGGGTTTTACCAGAATTAACGCCAAGGCTGGATCATTAGGAATTCCTGCATTCGAGTCTTGTCCTTTGGCTTGAGCAATGTAAGTACCAGCACGGTCACCTACATTTAAGGCAGCAGACGTTCTTGTAAAATTACCTACAGATTTAATGATAACATCACCAGTGAATCTAATGTATGAGCCCGCACTTACATCAGAACGTGATACACTTGCGCGCTCTATTCTAGGCTGAAGGTCGTCTATATTATTAGAATTCGCTCTAAGTCTATAACGGCCATATCTTCTGCGGCTTTGACCTGATGGTGTTGAATATATCTGGCTATAATTATAAGCACAGGTTCGATCGTCTATAGTATTGTTGATAGATTCAGAGCCAGCTCTATTTACATCTGGATCATTGGAGTTAATATCACTGTAAAGATATTCGCGTTCTTTAGAACGTCTCTTTGATGTTGGATTAATTCCGCTTGAAGAACAGGCTGGAGCATTGTCGGGAACTTCTTTGCCTGTGAGTGAGAGCCCACTAAGCTCTGGAGTAGTTGTACTTTCAAGTGTTTCAAGATCTTCTTCGTTAGAGCATGATGCTGTAAGTGTTAATGCCAATGCTATAGCACTTAATTTAGTCGCACCTAGTAGTCGTTTAATTGAATGTTTCATTAGTATATGTATTAGTTTAATTGGTATTATGCTAATTGGTTAAAAAAGCATTTGCGCTAATTTAAATCTTGTGTTTTAACATTTAATCCTGTGGAATACTGTGCTAGGCTGTACTAGGCTGTACTTGTCTGGTAGGTTTTTAAAATTTATTTTTTTCAGAAGTTTTAAGTGTAAATAATTGATTTAAATATAGTTACGTGTATTTTTTGAAATGTAAAGATTTTTAATTAGGGAAGGTGTAGTAGGGTCTAATTAGAGGTTTTAATCAAAAAAAAAAATTAACATTGCAACCTTTTAAATAGAGAACGTTGTTTTATTGTGAGAAACATAAATTTTTAAAGCGTCTATTTTTTTAATAAAAAAGGACTGTCTGTTGAGCTTTAACAATAAAACGCCTAATTTTAGGCTCAAAAAAGCATGATGGGTAAAAGGAGGATGTTTATTTTGAATGGGAAGCTTACTGTTTTAGAAAACCTAGCATTAAACAATATATAGTGATGGAACAAGACCCACAATCGTATTACAAAGTACACCTGGAAAAGTATCAGCATAAAGTTAAAGCTTATAAAAAACAAATAGCCTTGCTAAGTGTTTTGCGGGTTTTTGTGTTTCTTGCAACGGTATCACTTATATATGTATTTTACATACAGTGGCAACTTGCCCTTTTAATAGGAGGAGTAGGAACTGCTGTTTTCGTGTTCCTTTTATCGAGATATACCGATATAAAGCAACAACGTGCACTTTATAAAGCATTGGTGCAACTTAATGAAACGGAGCTTAAAATAGCAGATAAAGCATTTCACGACAGAGCTTCGGGAGAAGAGTATCAAGATCCTCATCATGATTATTGTTTAGATATTGATATTTTTGGGAGAGGTTCGTTTTTTCAATACATCAATAGAACAGCAACGCCAGAAGGTAAAACAACTTTAGCAAATGCGTTAAAAGCAAACGAAATTACAAATATAGCACAACGGCAAGAGGCTATTAAGGAGTTAGCATCTCTTCCAGAATGGCGCCAGTTTTATACGGCGCATGCGAGTTTAGTTTCAGTAGAAACACCAGCTAAAGATATTATAAACTGGCTAGGGAATTATAAGCCAGTTTTACCTAAGATAATGCGCTGGTTGCCTTTAGTGTTTACGTCACTTATGCTAATGCTATGTGTGTGTATTTATTTTTTTAACGTTCCGCAAAGTGTGTTGTTATATGGCTTAATTTTTGGATTAAGTATTACAGGTGCTTATCTAAAACAAGTCAACAGACTAGCTTCAAATTCCGATAAAATTAAAGATACGTTTCGGCAATATGCTGTACTGTTAGAGCGCATTCAAACTAAAACATTTGAATCGCTACTATTGCAAGAGAAACAACAGCAAATTCAATCAGATACAATACTAGCCTCTTTAATCTTTAAACGTTTGTCAAGAGCTTTAGACGCGTTAGATAATAGAAATAATGTTATTGGGGCTATTTTTGGTAATGGTTTATTTTTAAATGACATAAGGCACAGTTATAAAATTGAGCATTGGATTACAACTTATGGGCATAAAGTATCCGATTGGTTTGAAGTCGTTGCTTTTTTTGATGCGTATAATACACTAGGAACCTTTGCATTTAACCATCCACAATTTGTGTTTCCTCAAATTTCGTCACAATCTCGTAAAATAGATGCAGCGCAATTAGGGCATCCTTTGTTAGATGCTAAAAAGCGTGTAGATAGTGATATTAGGATTGCTAATGAACAGTTTTTTATAGTTACAGGTGCAAATATGGCAGGGAAAAGCACATTTTTGCGAACCATATCGCTTCATATTGTTATGGCTAATATGGGCTTGCCAGTATGCGCAACTTCAAGTGTTTATGCGCCTGTGAAGTTAATAACAAGTATGCGAACTTCAGATTCTTTAACAGACGATAGTTCTTATTTCTTTTCAGAATTAACTCGTCTTAAATATATAGTCGATGCCATTAAGGATACACCTTATTTTATTGTTTTGGATGAAATTCTTAAAGGAACCAATAGTACAGATAAAGCATTAGGATCGCGAAAGTTTGTAGAAAAGTTGGTGGCCTCTCATGCTACTGGCATTATAGCGACTCACGATTTGAGTTTATGCGAAATAGCAGAAGAATTAAACGCTGTAGAGAATTATTATTTCGATGCAAAAATTGTAAATAATGAGTTGTATTTTGATTTCAAACTAAAGAAAGGAATTTGTCAAAATATGAATGCATCTTTCTTATTAAAGAAAATGGAAATAGTCTGAATGATGTCGTATTTTTTTTATTTTTTTTGAAAAGATGTGACTTTTTAAAAATAGTAGCGTCTAAATTAACAAAGGATATAATAATGAAACACAGAATTACATTTTTTTTGATAGTATTAATCGTTTTTACAGGGGTTACACTTCAAGCACAAGAAGTTACTGTAGGCGAAAAAGTTTATGAAGTAAAAGAGACCTTAATTTTTCAAGGTGATACCGATGTTACAAAAACATTAACAGTTGAAGAAAAAACAAAGATTTTAACTGTTTTAGAAGCTAAGCAAGAGGAGATCGCTCGGTTGAAGAAGGAAGAGACGCAAAAAGCAACCTTGGAAAAGGCGACTGTAGAGTATGAAGTTGCGGAACAACAAAAAAAGGAAGCCGAGAAGGCATTAAAGAAGGCAGAGAAGGCACAGAAAAAAATGGATAAGGCTAAGGCAAAACATGCGAAGGCTAAAAAGGTGCATAGTGATACTGTAGAAAAGTATGAAAAGCTTAAAGGAAAAGGAAAGTTATCGCCAGTTGATGAAGGGAAATGGTTGAAAAAAATAGAAAAATTAAAGACTAAAATGGCTAAAGCCAAATCGAAATTATAAGTATTAAAATTTTTGCTCTAAATTTAGTTTGACTACTTTAAATTGTTTATGTAAGGGGTTTCAAAACACATGTTTTGAAACCCCTTTTTTTGCAAAGAACTTTATATCTTTAGCTAATAAATACGAAACAAAAACGAAGTCGAGATGAGTTCGTCAATACCATAGAGTAAGATGCAGAATATTTTACGCATAGCATTAGTACAAGCCGATCTAGTTTGGGAGGCTCCAGAACAAAACCGCACTCGTTTTAGTGAAATATTGCATACGGTGTTAAAAGAAGCAGTGGACGTTGTGGTGTTGCCCGAAATGTTTACCTCTGGATTTACGATGAATCCTTCAGCTGTGGCAGAGCCAATGTCTGGGCCTGCCGTGTCGTGGATGAAAACTATGGCACTTCAATATGATGTTGCTATAACGGGAAGCTTAGTGATTATTGAAGGCGGTAAGTATTACAACCGTTTGGTTTTTGTAACCCCAAAAGGGGTCTTAGGGTATTATGATAAAAGACATACCTTTACTTTAGTGGGTGAAGGTGATGTATATGAAGCAGGAACAGAGCAATGCGTGATACATTATAAAGGGTGGAATTTATGTCTTTTAATTTGCTATGATTTACGTTTTCCTGTTTGGTCTAGAAATACAGCAAATTATGACGTATTGTTATATGTGGCAAACTGGCCTATCCCTAGAATAACCGCGTGGAATATTTTGCTACAAGCAAGAGCGATCGAGAATATGTGCTATTCTGTAGGAGTGAACAGGGTAGGGGTAGATGGTGTTGGTGTAGCTTATAGTGGCAACTCTGGGTGTTATGATGTATTGGGGCGATCGCTTACAGCGCAACCTTTAGAAGGAACAACTTATGAAATCGTAACATTATCTAAAAGCCATATTGATAAATTTAGACGCAAATTTAAATTTCTCGACGACAAGGATCACTTTAATCTTTTAAAGTAAAACTGGTTTCTAAATCCCATCCCGCACGTACCTCTTCAATTTGTGTTTCAGAATGTTTTACGAGTTCAGGTTGCGTCTTATTTAGGTAATTACCAGTATCGTAGATTTTGTTACCATTAGTATCGAAAATAACACGTATAAAATAATTTCCTGGCGTGATGTTTAAAAAGTCTAAAGGCGCTTTAGTCGTAGCATATTTTTCATATTTCACATCGCCTTTTTCTGTTGTAAGTTGTACTATTATAGGATAGGTAGCATTGTTTACATTAAGGCGTAGATTTCCAAAACTGTCCTTTTTAGGCGTGTTTAAAGTATAGGTAATGGTATCGTTTGTGTTTTCGAAAAAATCTGTAAGCGCGCCAGGGAGTAATTCCATTCTATAGCTATTGTCTTCGGTTTTATCAAAGGCAAAGGTATAGGTATTCGCAACAGAATCTAAAGGCTTAAGGGTGTAGGGAACAGCAAGTGAATCTTTATCAATTAATTTTACCTTAGAGGCATCAAAATTAGTAAATGGAATGTTGCTAGAGATGTTAAAATCCTGATCATAATTAATAGTACCATTAGGCGCACTACTAATCACCAAAGAATCTCGTTCTTTATCTTTAAGCCTTACCGTAAACGACTTGTTGCTATTAGGATTAGGGTGAGCGATATCCAAAACAATAGAATCTAATTCTAATTTGGGTTTGTACCAATAATAAAGTGTGTCTTTTTTATCGTCCTTAGTGATGCGAAATTCAAAGTCTTCAGGAAGCTCAGAGTTTACAGAAAACTTAGCGTCCGTATAGTCGCCTTCATAACCTATCATTATTTTTTCACCATTGATTAGTAGAGGCCTTGAAGGTTTAAAGTCGACGGGTTCTTTAAAGAGTTTTATAGTATAAGTGGTGTCCGTAGGCACTTTTATAAATTCTTTTCTAAAGCCTATTTGGTCGCTTTTTTGCTGGAACTTATTATCTCCATTTTTATCTTTCAAAGCTACTAACAAATAGTTGCCTTCTTTAACATTTTCTAAAGTAAAGGTTGTAAGGCTGTCTAAAGTATTTGTGATGTATTTAGGAGGTGTTTTATAAATAATAGAATCTGTAAACGTAGAGTCAACTTCATATAACATAACAGATACAAAAGTTGCAGGGTTACGTTTATACGCATCGGTAATAGTTCCAGAAACTTTTAATGAATCTATATATGTCCCCGTGGAAAAAACGTATCTATAAAAGGAAAAAGGATTCCCTTCGTTGTTATCTTCTATGCTGTTGCCAAAATTAAAAGCATAAGTTGTATTGGGCTGTAGTGTGTCGAAAATTTTAATAGAAATAAATTTACTAGCCCCACCTTGCGGCATAATTTCGGGCTGCGTTTGCATTGGAGGAGAGATGATAAGCTGCTTTTGTAAATCTTTAATTTTAATATACTCATTAAAAACAATTTTAATTTCATTGCCTTTAAAGTTAGTCGTGTAATTTTTGGGATAAGCGTTAAGTATTTTAGGAGGGTCGGTGTCTTTTTCACCTCCGTTAGGATTGCCGCGATTGGCACAGTTTATAAATATACAAGCAACAATTAGAGCTAGAGCTAGGTTTAAAATGATACGACGCATTATCCAAAAACTATTTTACACAAACCTACATAATTTTCAGAGATTTGTTTTAACAAGGAACGATTATATTCTTAGGCTATTGCTATAGTAGCAATACTTATTTTAATATGAGGGGCAATATTAAGAACCTGTATGCAAGCTTCTAAAGTTGCACCAGTAGTAACAAGGTCGTCTACTAATAAAATGTGTTTGTTTTGAATAGGTCTATAGTCGTTAATAGCAAACACAGCCTTAGTATCGTGCCAACGTGCCAAACGTTTTTTTTTAATTTGAGAGGGTGTGTGCGTGGTTTTTATTAAAACAGTATCTAGATAATCTGCTTGTAAAGCTTTAGCGATATGCATAGCAAATTTAGCCACTTGGTTGTAGCCTCTTTGACGTTCTCTTTTTTTATGTAATGGAACAGGTAACACAACATCTATGTTTTGATAGGAAGGGATAAGGCGTAATTCACCACCAAGCCAATCGCCTAAAATACAGCCTATAGATTCGTAACCTTTATATTTTAGTTTATGTAAAAGTTGTTGTACGAGGCCCTTTTTTTCAAAATGAAATAAAGCAGTGCCTTGTACAATTTTAGCGCGACCAGCGAGTACGCGCTCAAAAGTTTGGTCTGCCGAGAGGTGGAAATTAGTTACAGGCAACTCGTGCCTGCAGCGCAAGCAAATACCATGCATATCTATAGGGATGAATTGAGAGCATGCTAAACATACTCTAGGAAAAAATAAATCTATAAGAGAACTTATCATGTAGGAATTAACTGTAAAATGTAAACTTAGTTAAAAAATTGAGATGTTGGCACTTTAATTTTATCAAAACATTGTATTCAGTTACATACGGTTTTTTATTTTTGCAGCTATGGCAAATCAAGACGATACATTTAAAAAGGTTATTTCCCATGCTAAGGAATACGGTTATGTATTTCAAAGCAGTGAAATCTATGATGGTTTAAGCGCAGTTTATGACTACGCGCAAAACGGTGCAGAATTAAAAAAGAACATTCGCGACTACTGGTGGCGTGCAATGGTGCAAATGAACGAAAATATTGTAGGGATAGATGCCGCAATATTTATGCATCCTACAACTTGGAAAGCGTCTGGGCATGTAGATGCATTTAACGATCCTTTAATTGATAATAAAGATTCGAAAAAACGTTACCGTGCCGATGTTTTAGTTGAGGACTTTAGAGAAAAAATTTCTGAGAAGATAGAGAAAGACGTTGCTAAAGCTAAAAAACGATTTGGTGAAGCTTTTGATGAAGCACAGTTTCGTGAAACCAATCCTAATGTGAAACGCCGACAAGGGCAAATCGATGAGATTACAGAACGTTTAACGAGGGTTCAGGAAGATGAAGATTTAGCAGGGTTTAAACAACTTATTGAAGATTTAGGTATTGTTTGTCCTTTAAGTGGAAGTAAAAATTGGACAGATGTAAAGCAGTTTAATTTAATGTTTGGTACCAAACTAGGAGCTTCTGCCGATAGTGCAATGGATTTATACCTTCGTCCTGAGACAGCACAAGGTATTTTTGTAAACTTTTTAAATGTGCAAAAAACCAGCCGTTTAAAAATTCCTTTTGGTATTGCGCAAACTGGTAAAGCGTTTAGAAATGAGATTGTAGCACGTCAGTTTATTTTTAGAATGCGTGAGTTCGAACAAATGGAAATGCAATTCTTTATAAAACCTGGTACGCAAGGCGAGTGGTATAAACATTGGAAAGAAACCCGATTAAAATGGCACTTGTCCTTAGGTATGGGGACAGAGAATTACCGTTTTCACGATCATGAGAAATTGGCACATTATGCCGATGCGGCTGCCGATATAGAGTTTAAATTTCCTTTTGGATTTAAAGAGTTAGAGGGGATTCACTCTAGAACAGATTTCGATTTAAGTCAGCATGAAAAATTCTCGGGTAAAAAATTACAGTATTTCGACCATGAGGAGAATAAAAGTTATGTGCCTTACGTCTTAGAAACCTCTATTGGTTTAGACCGTATGTTTTTGGCAGTGTTTTCTAAAGCTTTACAAGAAGAAGCATTAGATAATGGTACAACACGTACTGTGTTAAAGTTGCCAAGTGTTTTAGCACCTGTAAAAGCAGCTGTACTACCATTAGTGAAAAAAGACGGTTTGCCAGAAGTAGCACGACAAATTATAGAAGATTTGAAATGGGATTTTAACGTGATTTATGATGAAAAAGATGCTGTAGGGAGACGTTACAGACGCCAAGATGCTAACGGAACACCGTTTTGTATTACTGTAGATCATGATACCTTAGAAAATAATACTGTAACCATTCGTCATAGGGATACTATGGCACAAGAGCGTGTTAATATAGCAGATCTTAATGCTATCATTAAGAAGGAAGTAGATGTACGCCATTGGTTACAAAAAATGAAATCGTAGTTAAGGACACTCTTAATTTATAATATCTATGAATAGCGTCTGGTAACAGGCGCTATTTTTTTTGTATTTAAAAACAACTATTTTTAACAAGTCAACCTTAAAATAACAAAATGAAAAAAATACTAGTTTTACTTTTAGTACTACCAATGCTGGCAATAGCTGAAGTTAATGGCGGAGATGCGAAAGAGGTGTTGCATCAAAATTCGGGTTTGGTAGAGCAATTTGCGCAATTAGCACCCATGGGCATCAATCCATATGCAACTGTTTTTATGACTGCTATATGTACAAAAGTAGGGTTTCACAATGCATTTGTTGCTACGAATCCTTTTTTTGACAATTGGTTTGTATTGGTGTTCTTTGGTGTATTATTCTTATTTACAGCAGTTGTTGGAACCATTTTTAAAACCAATAAAGCAACAGCTTCTTTAGCTTTAGCAGATAATTATCTGTCTAACCATGCGGCTTTAATTATAAACTTTTTTATAATATTAGCACCAACCCTTTTGTCTAATGACGTGCAAAATGAGCAAATTGTTTATCAGGCTGGATTTTTATCAATTAGCTTTAAAACACTACTGGTTTTATTGGTCTCTATGTATTTTCTTGTTGTGGTTATGAGTGTGAGATTTTTTCTTGATATTTTAATCTTTCTTTCCCCTGTACCTTTTATAGATTCTATTATAGAAATTCTAAAAATAATAGTAACACTTCTTTTTGTATTTATAAGTATTGTAAGCCCGCTAACGTCTGTTATTATATCTGTACTTATGTTTATGGTCGCTATAGTTTTTTACAGGCGATCTGTAAGACTTGTGAATAGTACCAAATATTTTATAATTTATCCTATTTTAAGTGTCTTTAAACGTAAGACTTCTATTGAATCTAAAGCAGGTGAGTTTTCAGTTTTAGTATACACAGCGCGACAAATTGGAAAAATAAAAAAAGGTAAAATTGTTAGATTGGTTAAAGAGCAGGAGCATTTTTTTCTTGTAAAGCAACGTTTTGGTTTTAAAAATAATAAAGAAAAGGTTTCTTTTGAGGGGGGTACAGTGCGCCAAAATCGTCTAAAAACACAAATTATAGATGCTAAAAATGAAAAACTTTTAGTCTTAAATAGGAATTATCATAGCGTTTTAGATGATATTATTGAGGTTTTAAAACTAAAAATGATTAAAGAGGAGAAGTTTGAAATACAATTTCATAAAACTGCTTTGAGTCGTTTAAAAGCAATGTTTGGTAAATCTGACCTTAATGAATTTAAAACTATAGGAGAATAGTTCAAGGTAAAAGGCTGTAGCTAATGGGTTGTTTATAGCACTAATTAGCTTGCTTAGAACAAATAGAATAAAAAAATGCCTCACTTTGTGTGAGGCATTTTTATTTTATAATAATTGAGGTTTAATGCTCATTCAATCTAAAATCTGGATAAGCATCCATACCGTGTTCGTGCGCATCTAAACCTTCTAATTCTTCACGTTCAGAAACTCTAATGCCAACTGTTTTCTTAAGTGTGAATATAATTAAGAATGCAGATACTAAACAAAATGCGGCATAGCACGCCACACCTGTTAATTGGATTAAGAATGTGTGCTCTGGATTAGTAGAGAAGATTCCAACAGCCAAGGTACCCCATACACCACAAATAAGGTGTACAGC
>CAZLTR010000011.1:0-35520 GCA_964562415.1 uncultured Hyunsoonleella sp.
GGTTAAATTTCAACTCATTTTCGGTTAAAAACAAAACGTCAAGATGAGTTCAAAAAGAAAAAGCATTCTGTTAGACAGAATGCTTTAAATATTTATTTTGAACAAGTCTTAAGACACGGCTTTTAACTTCTTAAGTGTTGTTTTAGTAAGCTTTTCTTCTGCATAAGACTTAGTTACATTAAGCTTTTTGTCTTCGCTACTAGGCAACTCAAACATGGCATCGGTTAGAATTTCTTCGCATAAGGAACGTAAGCCTCTTGCGCCCAATTTATATTCAATCGCTTTACCAACAATAAATCCTAAAGCGCCATCTGTGATTGCAAATTCAACCTCATCCATTTCGAACAGCTTTTTATACTGTTTGATAATGGCATTTTTAGGCTCTGTTAAAATAGCTCTAAGCGTTTTCTCATCTAACGGATCCATATGTGTTAATACTGGAAGTCGTCCTATAATTTCTGGTATTAATCCAAAATCCTTTAAATCTTTAGGGATGATGTATTGCAACAAATTAGCTTGGTCGATCACCTCATCAGACATGGAAGCAGCATAACCAACAGCCTTCATATTTAAGCGTTTGGTGATAACACGTTCTATACCATCAAAAGCACCTCCTGCTATAAACAGTATGTTTTCTGTATTAACTTCAATAAATTTTTGGTCTGGGTGTTTTCTACCTCCTTTTGGTGGCACGTTAACTACAGTACCCTCTAACAATTTCAATAAGGCTTGTTGCACTCCTTCTCCTGAAACATCTCGAGTTATAGATGGGTTATCACTTTTTCGTGCAATCTTATCGATTTCATCGATAAATACAATACCCTTTTCTGCTTTTTCTAAATTATAATCGGCAGCTTGTAATAAACGTGTTAATATGCTTTCTACGTCTTCTCCAACATAACCTGCCTCTGTCAATACTGTGGCATCTACAATAGCTAATGGCACATTTAACATTTTAGCAATGGTTTTTGCCATTAATGTTTTTCCTGTACCTGTTTGGCCTACCATAACGATATTACTCTTTTGAATTTCAATATCGTCATTAGAAGGTGCTTGTAATAAACGTTTATAATGGTTATAAACAGCAACAGACATTACTTTTTTGGTGGTTTCCTGCCCAATGATATATTCATCTAAGAAACTTTTAATTTGTTGAGGCTTTCTAAGCTTCAATTCTGCAGACAAATCATTATTATCGTTTTGTTTCGATTCTTCCACAACAATGCCATGAGCCTGTTCGATACACCTATCACAAATGTGCGCATCTAAACCTGCAATCAACAGATTGGTTTCTGGCTTTTTTCTACCACAAAACGAGCATTCTAATTCTTCTTTCGCCATCAATTAATTAATTTTAAGACCGTTGGGTCATGCGTAAACAGCCTTTGTTAGGGACTGTAAAAGTACGATTTTTTTTAGTTTCTAGCTAATATCTCATCTATCATACCGTATTCTTTAGCCTTATCGGCTTTCATCCAGTAATCTCTATCACTATCTTCATAAACCTTGTCGTAATCTTGCCCAGAATGCTTACTTATAATGTTATAAAGTTCTTCTTTAAGTGTTAAAATTTCCTTAGCTGTAATTTCTATATCACTGGCTTGTCCTTGAGCACCTCCCAGCGGTTGGTGTATCATCACCCTAGAATGCGTTAATCCACTGCGTTTCCCTTTGGTTCCTGCACATAATAACACCGCACCCATAGAGGCTGCCATACCCGTACATATTGTAGCAACATCTGGCTTTATGAATTGCATTGTATCGTAGATACCTAAACCAGCATACACACTTCCCCCTGGAGAATTAATGTATATTTGAATATCTTTAGAGGCATCAACACTTTCTAAGAATAATAATTGTGCTTGAATAATATTAGCAACTTGATCGTTAATTCCCGTTCCTAGAAAAATAATTCTATCCATCATTAAACGTGAAAACACATCAAAAATAGCGATATTCATTTGACGCTCTTCAATAATATTAGGCGTTAGGTTTGTTGGATACATACTGCTTAAAATTTTATCGTAGTATGTACTGCTAATTCCTTGATCTTTTATTGCAAATTTTTCGAATTCTTTAGCGTAATCCATATAGGCTCTATATTTTTATTTATTAGGTCCTGAAATATCTCAGAACGATTAATTTTACGGTCTTTTCAATTTATGATCTATGAAAAGTTGTATTATTTTTGAAATCACTTGAAAAACTCATTGTTTTGAGCTGTTCTTTTTTAACAATTGTAAAGCTCATATCACTTTTCTGCAACCTTATGTGATTTTAAAAACAAAATGCGCTTAAACCATATGGTTTAAGCGCATAAATATAATAAAATATTATTTGATTATTTATCGCCGTAAACTTCTTTAACAAAGTTTTCGTAACTCAATTCTTTAACTTCTAAATTGGCCTTTTCTTTATATAATGCAATTAATTTTTGACTTACCAATTGCTCAGATATGCGTCTTGCTTCTTCTTGATTACCAAGTACTCTGGCTGCAATACCATCTAACTCTTCATCAGAAGGATTCATTTGTCCAAATTGTGCCATTTGCGCCTTAATCATCTCTTTGGCATGACCTTTAATATCATCTACAGTAACCTTTATATCGTTATCTTGTATTAGCTTCCCTTCTATAAGTTGGTAACGTAAGCTTTTTTCAGATTTTGCATATTCTTCCTTAGCCTGTGTCTCGTCCATTTCCTTTTCACCAGCAGTTTGCATCCACTTCGTTAAAAACTCTGCAGGCAAATCAAATTTTGTATTTTCAACTAAATGCTCGGTGATATCGTTTAACAATTTTTGATCAGACTGCTGCTTGAATTGCTTTTCAGCATCTTCTTTTATTTTTTCTTTAACCTCGCTCACAGAAGTCACTTCACCCCCTGGGAATAATTTATCAAACAACTCTTGATCTAAATCTGCCAAAGCTCTTTGATTAATTTCTGTAATAGTAAAAGAAACTTCTATGTTTAAATCTTTAGCCTTTTCTTGATCTACCTTTAAAGCATGCATTAATTCATGATCATCTTCGTAAAGCCCTTTGGTTTGTAAAACAATGACATCACCAACTTTTGCACCAACAAATTGTTTTGAAGTACCGTCCTCTTTAAACTTATCTAATGTTAACGTTACAGTATTATCTATCTCTTCTGCTTCGTTTGCGTAAGTTCCTGTAATTTCACTATCTGCCTCAACAACATCTTGAGGTGATAAGGTACCGTATTGCTTTTGGATGCGTTCTATCTGCTCATCAATCATTTTATCATCGGCAACAATATTGTAATGCGTAATGGAATTTTTAGCGTTTAAATCTACATTAAACTCTGGCGCCAAACCTAACTCAAACTCAAAAGAAAATGTTTCTGCATCCCAGTTGATCTCATCTTGAGGCTTAGGTAAAGGCTGCCCTAAAACATCTAACTTCTCTTCTGTTAAATACTTGTTTAAAGCATCCTGTAATAATTTATTCACCTCATCAACCAATACAGCTTTTCCATATTGCTTCTTCACCATACCCATAGGCACATGTCCTTTTCTAAACCCTGGAATGTTGGCTGTTTTTCGGTAATCTGTTAAAATCTTTTCAACTTTATCGCTGTAATCTTCTTTAGCAATATCTACTTTTACTACCGCATTTAATGCATCTACGTTTTCTCTTGTAATATTCATTTGTAATGATATAAGCCTTAAGGCAATTAATTACTAGGATCCACCTAGTCGTTTTCTTCTAATTAAAAATTGGGATGCAAAATTAATATATTTTTACATCCCAACAAAGTTTTTAAATACTTGATTTTAAGCTACTTTTTATCTACTTTCAAAACAGAATGCAATATAGATTGTAAGACCGAGAGCAGAATGCTAAATACCAAAGCACTCCAAAAGCCTGATACCGAAAAGCCTGCTATAAGTTTATCGGCTACTATTATGATTATAGCATTAATTACGAGCAGAAATAGCCCTAATGTAAACACTGTAACTGGCAAGGTAAACAATACGATAATAGGCCTTACTAATAGATTTAACAGAGAAAGTACAACTGCCACACCAATTGCAGAAACATAGCCTTTCACAAAAACACCTGGTAGCAGGTAAGCCAACACACACACTGTTAAAGCCGTAATTAATAATTGGATGAGATACTTCATAGATAAATTTATAAATTATTGAACAGCGAATATAATGGGTAACGAGTAAGGTATATCTTCATCTTTACCGCGCAATTGTCCTGGTGTCATTTTAGGTAAAAGTTTGACAACCCTAATGGCCTCGTCTTTTAAAACCTTAAGCGGCGCTTTAGCTCTAACACCAACAACTTCTCCCTGTGCATCTATCTTAAAAGCAACATTGATTCTCAATCTACCAGTAATACCATATTTTTTAGCTAATTTCACATTAAATTTTTCCCTAACATGTTCTGTAATAGCCATTGAAAGGCATTTTTTTTGTTTTTTACGCCCTAATACCTTGTTACATTTTGGATGTATTGGATTTTGAAAAACCAATCCATGAGGCACAGTTACTGCTTCAAAAGATGTACTGGACTTAGACACCAATTTTCCTTTTGAAAATTTTAGTTTTTCTATAACATTTCCCTCTTTATCATACAAATTCCATTTACCATGCAATTTATCCGCAGCATACTTACCTTCTAACAACAGCTTTCCGTCTTCAGAATACCGTTTTTCTAAACCAACTCTTACTCCCAACACATGACTACCTTCTACTTTTAATTGCCCATTTTTGTAAAATTGCTTATAAGCACCACCTTTATAACTATCTTTATACAAAACCTCCCAAGTTTTCATCCCTGTTTCGTCAAAATGTTTGCAAACACCCGATAATTCCCCTTCTACAATAGGCCTTTCTATTTTCAGATTTCCATTTTCATAGTAATCGTTCGCATACCCTTTGGCTCTACATTTATCATAAAATAAAGGACCTGTTTCATAATACTCGCGACTATGCTTCTTACCATCAATAAAAATATTTTCAGATTTAAGATTCCCATTTTCAAAAAAAAGCTTAGATACAAAATCTTTTTTTCCATTTTTATAACGATACAACTCCTTTAAAACACCCGATTTGTAAAAATCTTTCCAAACTCCTGCACGCTTTCTGTTTATATATTGCCCTTTTGTCTTTAACTCGCCTGTTTCATAATATTGCTCATAAGGGCCATTATCTGGTCTTTTTTGAGCATTACAAATCATTAGAACAAAAACAAAACAACACCCCACTAAATATTTAATACGATCCATAAACTATAAACATGTTTCTACTTTAAAAAATCCACTACAGCTTGAAAAAAGTCTTTAGGGTTTTCGGCATGCAACCAATGCCCAGCATTGGCAATGGTAATTATTTGCGCTAAAGGAAAATGATTTTTTATAAGCCCTTCGTCCTCTACACTAATATATTCAGAACGGTCTCCTCGTAAAAATAAGGTTTCTTTTTCAAACCTTGCATAACTAGGCAAGGCTTCACCAACTTCGGCCACCTCATTTTGAAGCACCTCTAAATTGATACGCAAACCTAACTTGCCCTTATCTACCCAATATAAATTCTTTAACAAAAATTGACGTGTTCCAGCATCAGACACATAGGCTTCTAAAGCCTTATCGGCGGCACCTCTAGAAGTGATCTCATTAAAATCTAAAGCTGTCAACCCCTCTAAAATAGCATCGTGATGCACAGGATAAAACCGCGGTGAAATATCTGCTATCAACACTTTATCTAGCAACTCTGGGTACAGGGTTGCAAAAAGCATGGCCGTTTTTCCTCCCATAGAATGCCCTAAAAGCACTATCGATTCCAATTGTTTGGCTTCACAATACCGTTTTAAATCTTCTGCAAGTACCTCATAACTAAAATCTGAATCATGAAAGCTACGCCCATGGTTACGCTGATCTACCAAATGCACTTCATAACCTAATTCTGCAATATGCTTCGCATGCGTTTTCCAATTATCACCCATGCCCAAAAACCCATGTAAAATCACAAAAGGGGCACCAGCTCCTATTCTATTCGAATATAATATGTGTGTTTCTTCCAAATTCTAAGAGTTTAATCTGCTACTTTAATTTACGCAAATACATTTGTATTACATTTTCCACACCAAGATAAAGACTTTCCGCTATTAAAGCATGCCCTATAGATACTTCTAAAAGCTCTGGCACTTCAGCTTTAAAAAAGGCTATATTATCTAAAGACAAATCATGCCCTGCATTAAGTCCCAAACCTAATTGATGCGCCAATTTAGCACTTTCTACATATGGTGTAATAGCATTGGCATTCCCCAAACTATATTGATGCGCAAAGGCCTCTGTATAAAGTTCAATACGATCTGTACCTGTGGCTTTAGCGCCTTCTATTTGTTCTAAAATTGGATCTACAAAAATAGACGTTCTAATACCATGAGATTGAAATTCTTTAATCACTTCTGTTAAAAATGCTTTATGCTGTAACGTATCCCAACCTGCATTACTTGTAATCGCTTCTTCTGCATCGGGCACTAAAGTAACCTGGGTTGGCTTAACCTCTAACACCAAATCCATAAATGAAGGTATTGGCTTGCCTTCTATATTATATTCTGTATAGACTTCAGGCTTCAAATCCCTAGCATCTTGATATTTTATATGTCTTTCGTCTGGGCGCGGATGTATTGTGATTCCTTCTGCCCCAAAACGCTGTGCATCTTTAGCAAATTGCACAACATTAGGCACATCTCCTCCTCTAGAGTTTCTCAAAGTCGCTATCTTATTGATATTTACGCTTAACTTGGTCATCAATTCTATTTTTAAACACAAAAATACAAACTAGAACAGGCTTAAATGCTATTTTTTTGATTAATTTGCAGTGAAACACCATTACCTATGAGACTTTCAGAATTCATTATTAATGACATAAAACCCTTAAATAGCGACAGTAAAATAAGTGATCTGCAACAACTATTTAACCAGCTCACTTATTCTCACATTCCTATAAAGGATAACAATGATGTATTTATTGGGACGTTTTTCGAAACCGATGTACATTGTTTTGATGCCGACAAGCCTTTAAGTGCTTACACTTATGCTTTAGAAGATTTTTATGTGAGAGACACCACATTGTGGCTCGATGTGCTTGAAGCATTTGCACAAAACTCTGCAAACATTATGCCTATACTTAATGAAAAAGGAGATTATATAGGCTACTACGAACTTAATGATGTGATAGGCTTATTTAATGAATCCCCTTTCTTTTTTGAAGCTGGAGGAGTTCTTGTTATAGAAAAAGGGGTTAATGACTACTCGTTTAGTGAAATAAGTCAAATTGTAGAATCTAATAACGGAAAGCTTTTAGGTGCTTTTATCTCTAAAATGCAAAATGACATCGTACAAGTGACTTTAAAAATAGGAAACACAGGTTTAAATGATATTATTCAAACCTTTAGGCGTTATAGCTACAACATAGCTTCAGGGCATGAAGAAGATAGTTTCACACAAAGCCTAAAAGAACGTTCAGAGTATTTAACTAAATATTTAAACATCTAATTATGAAGTTAGCCGTTTTTGGTAGGTTCAATAACAAATATACACTTACCTCTGTTGATACGCTCTTAAACTATGTTTCTAAAAAAAACGTGGCTGTTTATATCGAGTCTGAGTTTTCAGAATTATTACAATCTGTAGCCACCAATAAAGATTTTTACAACACATTTGACACTTTTGAAAACTTAGATCAATCTTTTGACTTATTAATAAGCATAGGAGGTGATGGCACTATATTAAGAGCTGTTACTTTTGTTGCTGCTCTAGATATTCCTATTGTTGGTATTAATACAGGGCGATTGGGGTTTTTAGCAACCATTCAGGTAGAAGACATCGAAAAAGCCATTCAAAGTATTCTTGATGGACATTACAAAATATCCGAACGTAGTTTACTCTCTGTAGAAACTTCACCAGAAAACTCCGATATTATAGAATTAAATTTTGCGCTTAATGAAGTCGCTGTAAGCCGTAAAAACACGACCTCTATGATTACTGTAGAAACACTCCTGGACAATGAATACTTAACGTCCTACTGGAGTGATGGCTTAATTGTATCTACCCCCACAGGATCTACAGGTTACTCGCTAAGTTGTGGTGGCCCTGTAATAACGCCTGGCGCCAATAGTTTTGTACTCACACCAATTGCACCGCATAACCTTAGTGCTAGACCCTTAATAATACCAGACTCTACCGAAATTCAACTTAAAGTTAGTGGCCGCGAAGAACAGCATCTAGTCTCTTTAGATTCTAGGATAGCAACACTTGATAATGATACCATCATTAAAATAAAAAAAGCAGATTTTAAAATTAAGATGATCGACCTTCTAAGTGAAAGCTTTCTAAAAACATTACGTAAAAAAATGCTTTGGGGCGAAGACAATCGTAATTAATTGAGCAATATTTTTAGAGATTTTATGTTTTACACACATACTATTCAATTCAAATTGCAATAGGCTCATCTTATTTACTATATTTGCAAACTTTAAATAACTATGCGACAGTTAACTCTATTAATAATTAGCTTGTTATCGCTACAACTAGCGTGCGCTCAAATCCATGAAGTTGGTATCTTTGCAGGAGGCAGTAACTTTATTGGCGATGTAGGACGCACAACATATATTGCCCCTAACCAACTTGCCTTAGGAGGCATCTACAAATGGAACAGAAGTTCGAGACACTCTTACCGCTTCTCTGCTATTTTTACAGAACTAGAAGGTAATGACAGTGACTCTAAAGATTTGAGACGTCAACAACGTGACTTCAATTTTAGCACACGCACATTTGAACTCTCTGCGGGTATGGAATTTACATTTTTGGAGTTTAATCTTCATAAAGAAAAACCAGCTGCCACACCTTACTTATATACAGGTATAAGTGCTGCTAATTACGACAATTATTTCTTTGACAATAATGGTACTTTTACATCTGAAAGAACAAAAAGCTGGGCCTTTGGCATCCCTATGGTTTTAGGCTTTAAGTTTCGTTTTATAAAACAACTTATTATGGGTATGGAAGTTGGTGCCCGTTATACGTTTTCAGATAGTATCGATGGTAGTGTTCCTAAAAATGATGCCCTTCAAAATTTCCGCTTTGGAAATGTTAATAATAACGATTGGTATGTCTTTTCTGGATTAACATTAACCTATACTTTTGGAAAAAACCCTTGTTACTGCGTTAATTAATGAATTTAAAAGATAATATATTAGCTCATACACTTCCTAAGCACATCGCCATTATAATGGATGGCAACGGACGGTGGGCCAAACAAAAAGGCATGTTAAGAGCTTTTGGTCATGAAAATGGCACAAAATCTGTTCGTGAAATCGTTGAGGCTTCTGCCGAATTGGGTATTGCTAACATTACACTTTACGCATTTTCTACAGAAAATTGGAACAGACCCAAATTAGAGGTAAAAACACTAATGAAGCTATTGATTTCTTCTTTAAAAAAAGAAATCAAAACATTACAAGACAACAATATCAAATTAGCCGCTATTGGTAACCTACAAATGTTACCAAAAAAAGTACACAATGAGCTTAAAGATGTTATTGATGCTACTGCGCAAAACACCAGAATGACCTTAACGCTTGCCCTAAGCTATGGCTCTCGAGAAGAATTAACGCATGCGGTCAAGGAAATAAGTGCTAAAGTTAAAAATAACATAATTTCGATAGAAAACATTGATGATTCCATTATAAATAAGCATCTTTACACGCAAAATTTACCAGACGTAGACTTACTAATTAGGACTAGTGGAGAGCAACGTATCAGTAATTTTTTACTTTGGCAAATAGCTTATGCAGAGTTATATTTTACCGATGTACTTTGGCCAGATTTTAGAAAAGACGATTTGTATAAAGCTATTATAGAATATCAAAAAAGAGAAAGACGATTTGGGAAAACAAGTGAACAACTTAGCTAGTACAGTGCTATTAAAAACTTACCTTAAACATTGTATAGCCTTATTATTTATTGCTTTTAGTTTCACAATTCAAGGGCAAAGTGGCGCTTACGATGATGGTAAAAAATACACCCTAGGAGGCGTTTCTGTAATTGGTAATACAACCTTTAATGCGCAAACCATTATAACGTATTCTGGACTTAGAAAAGGCAAAGATATTAGCATTCCAGGAGAAGATATCGCTAATGCCATAAAAAAATTATGGAATTCTAAATTGTTTAGCGACATTGAAATTTACCTAAAAAACATAGAGGGAAACACTGCTTATCTAGAGATTAAACTGTCGGATTTGCCGCAACTAGATCAAGTTAAAGTTACAGGGGTTAAACAAGGTAAAGTAGAAGGTATTATAAAAGACAATAAACTTACTAGAGGTACTAAAGTTACAGAAAACCTCATCACAACAACTAAAAACTTTTTAGTTAAAAAGTATAAAAAACAAGGCTTTTACAACACTAAAGTTAACATTAACACTGTAGAAGTTAAAGACTCTACAAACAAGGCCAGAGTTAACATGGTTGTGGCTATAGATAAAGGCGAAAAAGTTAAGATTAAAGATATTGTGTTTTCAGGCAACAATGCTTTAAGTGACAAAGCATTAAGAAAGGCGATGAAAGGCACAAAAAAGATTAATCGCCTACGTATTCTTAAACGCTCTAAATATATAGACTCTGCCTACCAAGCAGACCTTTCTAATGTTATTGATAAGTATGCTGAAAATGGCTATAGAGATGCTAGAATTATAGCCGACAGCATTGTAAAAAACAACAAAAAAACACTTTCTATACATCTTAAAGTCGAAGAAGGCGATCTTTATAAATTTGGAGATATTAAATTTATTGGAAATACGGTATACACCGATAAGCAACTTAGTCGTTATTTAAGAATTAACAAAGGAGATACTTATAATGGCATCTTACTTCAAGAACGTATTCAAGATAATACGAAACCAGATGCTGCCGATATTGCAAACCTTTATCAAAACAACGGCTACTTATTCTCAAGCATCACGCCTGTAGAAGTAAGCGCAGACAACAATGTTATTGATATTGAAATTCGTGTTTCCGAAGGAAAACCTGCTTATTTCAATAATGTTTCTGTTGTGGGTAACGACAAGACTAACGACCATGTTATCTATAGAGAATTACGCACAAGACCTGGGCAATTATACAGCAAAGCCAATGTGGTTCGTACCGTAAGAGAGCTTGGGCAACTAGGGTATTTCGACGCTCAAGAAATCACCCCCAATTTTAACAACCCTAACCCCAATGAAGGCACCATAGATATGGAGTACTCGGTAAAGGAAACAGGGTCTAGCCAAATTGAATTACAAGGTGGTTTTGGTGGCGGTGGATTTATTGGAACGTTGGGACTCTCCTTTAATAACTTTGCCATAAAAGACTTATTTAATAAAGACGCTTATAAACCGCTTCCTATGGGAGATGGACAAAGACTCTCATTACGCTTACAGGCAAGTAGATCTTTTCAAACCTATAGTTTCTCATTTTCCGAACCATGGTTAGGAGGTAAACGCCCTGTACAGTTTTCTGCATCGTTATCGCATTCTAAACAATTTAGGTTTAACCCACTTACGGGCCGCCCAGATAGAGACCAAAGTTTTAACATTACTGGAATTACCTTAGGTATAGCCAAACGCCTTAAAGTTCCAGATGATTTTTTCACTTTGTCGCAAAGTGTTAGTTTTCAACAATACGATTTAAATAATTTTAATTCGGCACTGTTTACCTTTGGTAATGGTAGCTCTAAAAATTTATCTTACTCTATTGGCTTATCTCGAAACAATACCAGAGTAGACCCTATTTATCCAACAGGTGGTTCTAATTTTTCTGTAACTGCAAAACTATCCTTACCCTACTCCTTATTTGATGGCGTAGACTACAAAGCTTTAATTGATGAACGTAACACACTAAGCGCAACCCCAGCTACAGACCCTAACAGAGCAGAAGCAGAGAGACGTATTAGTGAAATTGATCAAGAGCGTTTCAAATGGTTAGAGTTTTACAAAATTAATTTTAAGGGTGATTGGTATACAGAACTTACTAAAAACTTAGTATTAAGACCTAGTGCCGAATTTGGTTTTTTAGGCGCCTATAACAACGATAGAGGTGTTATTCCTTTTGAGCGTTTCTTCTTAGGTGGTGATGGTTTAGGAAACTTCGCTTTAGACGGTAGACAGGTGGTACAGCTTAGAGGGTATCCTAACCAATCGTTATCAGATGGAGATGGTTCTAGTATATACAACAAATTTTCTTTAGAATTACGCTACCCTATCACCTTAAGTGGAGCTGCTAAAATTTATGCTCTTGGCTTTACAGAAGCTGGATCCTCTGTAAATAGTTTTCAAGATTTCAATCCATTTAATCTAAAACGCTCTGCAGGTCTTGGTATTAGAATTTTCATGCCAGCCTTTGGTTTACTAGGTATAGATTTTGGTCATGGCTTCGATCCTATTGGAGATGTTGGTCCTAAAAATGGATGGGAAACACACTTTATCATAGGACAACAATTTTAATAAATTTTTTTTTGGCACGATATTTTCTAACACCAGTTTGATGATTTGAATAAGAATTAAAATTTTTAAGATTAAATTTCGTTAGTTTTGAAGATGCAATTCGAAAAACGGCAGAAGCAACAAAATCATCTGTCATTTTTTAGAATTTATAACCAATGAATTATAAAATATATACAGATGAAAAATAACGTTCTTTTTTTATTAACAGCAGTTGTCACGATGCTAACTTGTAACTTACAAGCACAACGTGGAGTTAGAATTGCTTATATAGACACAGAATATATTTTAGAAAAGGTTCCAGAATATCAAGAAGCTATTGGGCAATTGGACAGCAAAGCGCAAAAGTGGAAAAATGAAATTCAAAGTAAACTTTCTGCTGTAGCACAAAAACGTGAAGATTTAAGTAATGAAAAAGTGCTTTTAACCAAAGAACTTATCGAAGAACGCGAGGAAGATATTTCTTTTGAAGAAAAAGAAATCTTAGATTACCAACAAAAGCGCTTTGGTCCCAAAGGAGATATTGTTATACAACAAAAACGTTTAATGCAACCCATACAAGATCAAATTTTTGCTGCAGTTCAAGATATTGCCGCCAGTAAAAAATATGATTTCATATTTGACAAATCTGCCGATATTGTGATGTTATACTCTTCGCAGCGTTTTGACATTAGCGAACAAGTATTAAGAGCAATTACGAGAACCTCTAAACGCAAGCAAGCAAAAACTAAGGCTGAACGTAAAGCGGCGAAAAAAGAAGAAGCTGTGCCAGAAATTAATAATGATCTTGAAGCACGTCAAAAAGCTTTAGAGGAAAAGAAAGCAGCTCGTGAAAGTGCTGTAGAAAAGCGCCGTTTAGAAATATTAGAAGCTCGGGAAGCTAAGAAGAGAGAGATTAATGAAAAACGTGAGAAACTCATAAAAGATCGTGAAAAGGCCAAGCAAGCTAAACTAGATGCGCGCAATGGCACTAACAACGCAACTAATACGACTAAAACTAATGCAGAAGGTGCTGTAAAAGCAACTACTGAAAAAGCAGAAGAAAGTGTCTCTAAAACAGAAGCAACTGCTAAAACAAGAGCACAATTAATTGAAGAAAACAGACAAAAGAAATTAGCGGAAAGAGAAGCGCGTAAAGCTGCCTTAGAAGCACGTAAAAAAGAAATCTTAGAAGAGCGACAAAAGGCTTTAGAAGATAAACAAAAAGAGTAAGACAAAAGGCAAATTAATAAACTTAAAACATAACACATTAATACTATTTTGAAAATGAAACATTTAAAAACAATTTTATTAGCAACTGCTTTATACATTGGTACCATCGGTTTTGCTGGAGCCCAAAGCAAAATTGCACATATAGATACTCAAAAATTAATCCAGGCGATGCCAGAAATGACTGCGGCCAAAACGCAACTAGAGACGCTTTCTAAAACGTACCAAACCGAACTACAAAGTCTTGGTGCCGAGTTTCAAAAGAAAGTGAAATTATACGATTCTGAAGCGAGCACAAAAACTCAGGAAGAAAATACAGCTCGTGCTAAAGAGGTACAAGGTATGGAACAAAGCATACGCGAATATCAAGCTAAAGCCCAGCAAGATTTACAGAAAAAAGAATTCGATTTATTAAAACCTATTACAGAAAAAGCTAAAGAAACCATCTTAAAAGTAGGTAGAGCTCAAGGTTTCCAATACATTTTAGATTCTTCTCAAGGGGTAACTATCATGGCTGAAGGTAAAGATCTTTTAGACGATGTTAAAAAAGCTTTAGGTATTTAATATATTTACTTAACGTATAACTAAAAAAGAGCTGCCGCTAAAGCAGCTCTTTTTTTATGACTTCCTTTAGAAGTACTATATACTTATACTCCCTTTTAGCTTTTATTGTTTACTTTTATCTGTGCTATGCGAGTTTGTAAGCCCATACTTTTTAATAAAACTGTAATGAGATATCTATGAGCAATAAACCTATTGGAATTTTTGACTCAGGTGTAGGAGGCACATCTATTTGGAAAGAAATTCATAAACGCTTACCTAACGAAAACACCATCTATTTAGCAGATAGTTTAAATGCACCATATGGTCCCAAGGGTAGTGAAGCCATAACAGCACTTTCTATAAAAAATACAGAGTTGCTATTAGAAAAAGGTTGTAAACTCATCGTTGTTGCTTGTAATACCGCTACGACTAATGCTATAGATTACCTAAGACAAACCTATTCTGTACCCTTTATAGGTATTGAACCTGCGATTAAACCTGCTGCTTTACAAACGAAAACCAATGCTATTGGTATTTTAGCAACCAAAGGCACCTTAAGTAGTGCCTTATTCTCGAAAACAGCTTCGCGTTTTGCTGCTCATATTAAAATTGTAGAGCAGGTAGGAGAAGGCATTGTAGAACTTATCGAAAACGGCCAATTACACTCCAATGCTATGATGCTACTTCTTAAAAAACACATGGCACCTATGCTAAAACAGCATATTGATCACTTGGTTTTAGGATGCACGCACTACCCTTATCTTATCCCCCTATTAAAAGATGTACTCCCTAAACAGGTTAAAATTATAGATTCTGGGGCAGCCGTAGCCCGCCAAACAGAAGTCATTTTAAAGGATATGGAATTATTAAATGTGAAACACTCTAAGCCTAAATTAGAATTTTTCTCTAATGGAAACCCCAAGGTGATTACCTCTCTTTTAGATACTAAAACTCTTAAAGCAACATACCTTAATTTTTAAAAACAGTTTTTACGCGTCTTTAAACCAGCTCGAGTACGTTACGTAATTCGTAGCAATGCGATTAATTTCTCCCGAGACTAATTTGGCACTAACCGTCTTTATCTTTTTTGCGGGTACCCCTGCATACACACTTCCTGCGGCTACTCTTGTGCCTTTAGGAAGCACAGCACCTGCAGCAATAATACTATGAGACCCGACCACACACCCATCCATAATTATACTCCCCATACCTACTAAAACATTATCTTCGATAGTACAACCGTGTACTAAAGCATTGTGCCCAATAGACACGTTGTTCCCTATAGTGGTTCCAGCCGTTTGGTAAGTCCCATGAATCACAGCCCCATCTTGAATATTTACCTTATTCCCTATCTTTATAAAATTAACATCACCGCGAACAACAGCATTAAACCAAATACTACACTGTTTTCCTATAGTAACTTCACCTACTACAGTTGCATTATCTGCGATAAAACAATCTTCTGGTATCTCTGGGCTTTTGCCTCTAACGGCACGAATAACTGGCATATAATAATGGTATTAATGTTATTTAAAAAACGATAATAAATCTGATTTCTTAGAGGCAGACACCATAATTTCTTTACCATTAGATAAAATCACACTTCCTCCTTTACCCTTTTGGTATTTTACAATAGCGTTCACATTAACCAAATACGACTTATGTACACGTGCAAAAGTAGCCTCACTCAAAGCGTCTTCAATATACTTTAAGGTCTTGCTCACCAACTTCTTTTTGGCATTGTTCAAATAAATCTCGGTGTAATTATCGTCTGCTTTACAGTATAAAATATCTGCGGTGTTCAACACTTCAAAACCACTTTGTTGTGGAATTGTGATCTTCCCAGATATACCAGTAGTTTTAGCAACCAGTACCTCATCCTGTAAAGCATGCTCTTTTACTTTAATTTCTGTAACATAATCGACAGCTTTAATAAGCTCATCTATAGAAATAGGTTTCATTAAATAGTACGAAGCATGAGCATTCAAAGCTTCTATAGCGTAATGATTGTAAGCGGTTACAAAAATCGTTTCAAAATCAATATCTCCTACCCTTTCTAACAAATCAAACGCATTTCCATAGGGCATCTCTACATCTAAAAAAACAACATCGAAAGTCGTATTTCTAATTAACACTAGAGCATCCTCGATATTATCTGCTTCTCCAAGTACAGTAATATGAGGACAGTACTTCTGTAAGTAGTTTTTTAAGATTTGTCTACTTGTCTCCTCATCTTCTACAATAATTGCATTTAGTTTCATATCTATAATCTAATCTTTTTTAAGGGTCACAACTACCTTAGTTCCTACATCTGTATTGTTTTGTAAATCACTTACCGTAACATCTACCTTATCTTTATACATCGCGTTTAAAATGGTAACACGCTTTTTAATATTCCCCATACCTTTAGAATTCTGCTTCTTTTGATGTTTTGTTTTTAAAGCTTGAGATTTTTCGCGACCAATACCATTATCTACAATTTGTATTTCTATTTCATCGGCATTCACCTTAAATACATTTATGGTTAACATCCCTTTTTCCTTTTTATACCGCAAGCCATGCCATACTGCATTTTCTATATAAGGCTGTAATAACATAGGAGGAATCATAAAATCTTTTACATCTACCGCATCATCTATAATTATACTATAGTCAAATTTATCTTTAAATCTAAAATGTTCTAACTGCGTGTAGAGTTCCAATAGTTCTACCTCTTTTTCTAAAGGAATAAAATCCTCTTCACTGTTTTCTAACACAGCACGCATTAGTTTCGAAAAATCGGTAAGGTATTTATTCGCTGTTCGCTCATCATTTAAGGCAATAAAACTATTCACCGAATTTAAGGCATTGAAAATAAAATGAGGATTCATTTGACTGCGCAGTGATTTTAAAGCCAATAGATTATTAGCCAAACGCTGCTGTCTAATATATTTATACATAAAAAACACCACTAAAACGACTAAAACCAAACCGCCAATTAACGAATAAATAATGATGGACTGCCGCTTAGTTTGTTCTTTACCTAAGGCATACTTACTCTCAGACAGTGCTCTATCACTTTCTAAACTGGTTATTCTATTTTGTTTTGCAACAATATCTTTGCTAAAACGTGTCGCCTGGGCAATTTGCTGTTCTTTCTTAACATAAAGTTTTTCTACAACATCTACATATTCTTGGTAAGCAATAAGCGCTTTGTCAAACTCTTTTTCTGTTTCATAAAGTTCAGACAATTTTCGTGTCGCATCTTTTTGCACAATAAGATCTTCTTTGGTTTCGGCTTCCTCGATACTTTTTTCAAGATACTCTATAGCATTACCTATATCATTTTGCAAAGCATAAGCATTTCCTATTTTATAATTCTGTTTTTGTGGCGTAAGAGGACTTTCATTATCTAAAATAGAATCCGCTTCAATAGCATTAATATCCTTTAGCGCCTGTTTACGCAGCGCTATCTCATCCGAAAAATTATTCTGTTCATTCTTAAAATCTGCAACTTTTACTTTTTCTTCTACGGCTCTCTTCTTATTTTGAGTATTGGCCAACTTTAAAGAAGTATCAAAATACTGTTCGGCTTCTTTTAACTTCCCTTTTGAACTTAAAACCTGTGCTATTTTAGAATTTAAATCTATAATTTTTGGGCTTATTAGATGTGCTTTAGCTTTTTCTAATCCATTCTGATACGCTTTCACCGCGGCATCGAAATTTTTTATTTTTCTATAAACATCACCTAAACCTTCATAAAGAATCACCAATTGATAATTAGATACGTTTTTTTTATTTATAGCAGAATACTCTTCTATACTTTCTTGGTAATTTCTATTGGCCTGATAAGCGTAGGCGAGTTTTAATTTAACCGTGTTGGTCTTTAGATTTTGTAAACTTATCCTATAATTAGACACCGCTAAATCATACTGCTTCCAATAGGTATTGATATCTCCTAAAACTTCATAAGCCTCTGCATTTTCCCGTAACGAATTGCTCAATTTTATGGCATCTGTTATAAACTGAATACTTTTTTGTGGATCTAATTTTAAATACACCTCTGCAGAGTCGATATAATTATTAAAATTTGGGCCTCTAGATTTCAAAGACCCCTTGTTTTTAGGACTGCTTTCTAAGCTAGGCTCCACCTCTACCAAAATACGTTCATTACTTTTTATCGTGTAATAAATAGTCTCAAAATCTTTATACCTTATGGTAAGCTCATCCCCCTTTTTAGCTTTAATTCTAAAAGCACCGAAGACATCGGTTGTGGTATAAGCCCCTCCATTAACTTCTATATTAACATTTGATATAGGGTTGCCCGTATCTTTTTCTACAACATTACCCCTCACTGTAAATGATGCAGTACTATCATATAAAGAACGCTGCGCATGTGTTAGAGCCGCAGTTAATGCGAACCATAAAACCAGTATATATTTAAAATTAAGGGTCATATTAATATTTTATAATAGCTAAACTTACGCACTTTACTTGGTATATTAAAATGAGAAAAATCAAAACTGCCAATTACAACGTAAATTATATCCGCTCTCACGCATTGAAATGTCCTAGTGACGCATTGAAATGGTCTATACACGTATTCTACTTTTTTTTAAACTGGCTTTACCTCTAATTTTATCCTGTAATTCTTAAAGAGACATCCTATGAAACTTATATTTAAAACCTTATTGTACAGTATCACAATACTAACAATTACAGCTTGTAATGCAAATTCTAAAACTAAAGATATAGCTGTTACAACCCTAGTCGACCCACACGTAACACCAACAGCTACTAAGCATTTTATAAAAGTTGCATTACTGTTAGATACCAGCAATAGCATGGACGGATTAATCGATCAAGCGAAAGCACAACTTTGGGAAATTGTAAATGAACTGTCTTATGCAAAATGCGACAATGCGCGTCCTAATTTACAAATTGCGTTATATGAGTATGGTAATGACGGGCTTAACGGCAGAGAAGGTTTTATAAGACAAGTTTTGCCTTTTAGTAACGATTTAGACGACATCTCTAAAGCTTTATTTGGTCTCACTACAAATGGTGGTAGCGAATACTGCGGACAGGTTATACAAACTGCTTTAAACCAATTAGACTGGGGTAAAAACCCAGATGATTTAAAATTGGTTTTTATTGCAGGTAACGAACCCTTTACTCAAGGTAAAGTGACGTATAAAAGTGCTACAACAAATGCCAATGAAAAAGATGTAACCGTAAATACCATTTATTGTGGCAATTACGATAGTGGCATACAAGAGTACTGGAAGGACGGTGCAGATTTAACCCAAGGCGATTACATGGCTATTAATCAAAATAAAGCCACAGTACATGTAGCATCTCCTTATGATGATACTATTCTACAACTTAATATAAAATTGAACAAAACCTATGTAGGTTATGGCTCTCGAGGTAAAGAAAAAGTGAGAATGCAGGCAGAACAAGACGCTAATGCAAGCGGATATAGCAAAGCAAATGCTGTAGGGAGAACGGTGAGTAAAAGCAGCCATTTGTACAAAAATTCTAAATGGGACTTAGTCGATGCTGTAGAGGAAGAAGCTGTCGCTATAGAAGATTTAGACCAGGAAACACTCCCCGACGCTCTTAAAGACAAAAGTGCCTTAGAAATTAAAACCTATGTGACCAAAAAGAAACAGGAACGGGAAGCCATTCAAAAACAAATTCAAGAACTCAACACTAAACGTAAGGCTTACGTGACCGAACAACAAAAAACAGCAACTAATGGTTTAGAAAATGCAATGACAAAAGCCATTAAAAGACAAGCTAAGAAGAAACGCTATAATTGGTAATTATTTAGATTTGGTTAGTTGGTTGGGAAAGCTATACTTCTAAAATTTAGTTTAAGACTAAATGATAAGAGGGTAGCTTTCTTTAATTTATAGCTGGACAGTTACAGTCGTAACGCTCTTTTCTGCAATTAAAGTTATACCCTACCGTAATTTGATGGAAGCCGCCGTTACTTAACACCACCGCGTTTGCCTGATAGGTATAATTGTAAGCAAACATGAAATTTTTATAGTTCACGCCCAATATAGGTGTAATTTGTCGTAAACGTTGAGTAGCAACGTTTCCAGAACTATTCAAAAATTCGGCACCATCTAAGGTCATTCGATACGATAAACCACCCCAAAGTGATCCAAAATCTAATGCTTTATAAGCTTTTGCATTAACGTCTATAGTAGACTCTTGAGTGCCCTCTCTGTACTGGAATAACACCGAGGGTTCGTAACTCCACGAGCTACCATATTTGCTTAAATTAGCACCAATAGATAATAAATACCGCCTTAGATTATTAGTTATTAAAATGTCGTTATTAATACCTTCATTATTAAGCAAATTTTTAACAGTAGCATGGGCAAAATAATCGAGATACTGATAAGAAAACCCTAAATCTACATTAAAGTTTGTCGCATTTTGCACAGTACCTTGTACAATAGGATCGAAACCATCAAAAGGGAAGGTCGTTTCATCTAGTTGGTACTGTATAAAGCCTGCACTTAAACCAAATGAAAGCATGTTTAAGTCTAATTCTGTTCTAGAAAACATGAGATGGTGCGCATAGGTAAGATAACCCCCGCTTTGAGAATGAAACCCATTACTATCGTTATAAAATATAGCGCCTATACCAGATTGAGACTCTCCAATACGACTGTTCACACTGGCCGTAACTAACTTAGGTGCATCTTCACTTCCAAACCATTGTTGCCGTCCTGTCACTCTTACTTTTGCACAGTTAGCTGCACCAGCCATTGAAGGGTGTATTAAATAATAATTATCGGTTAGATAATCTGTATATATAGGCAGTCCTTCTTGAGTATTTCCAAAAAAAGTAAGACATAGCAATAGAGTAAGTAAAAGAATATCTCTCAATTTCATAATCAATGTAATAGCATTAGACTCACAAAACGCAACTAGTGTGCAAATCCTTATATAATTATAGACTTTATTTTGGGCAAAAGGTTTAAAAATAACACTTAGGGAGAGCAATATAAGCATATCTCATATTTGTTTTAGTATTTTTGCAGAAAACTAGTTGAAATGAGTGATTTTAAGGTCTCAGTACAAAGTACTACGAATAAAGCAATAGTTAAATTTGAACTTAATAGGTTTATAACAAAACATAAAAGCTTTGAATTTAATAATATTGATGAAGCAAAAACATCTCCTATTGCCCAACAATTGTTCTATTTACCTTTTGTAAAAAAAGTATATATCTCTGGAAATTTTATTGCTGTAGAGCGTTATGATATTGTAGAATGGAACGACGTTCAAGATGAAGTTGCGCAGCAAATTGAAACCTATTTAAATGATGGCGGTATTGTGATTACCGAAGAGGCATCTCCTAAAGCACAAACGCCTGTGACCGTATATGCCGAATCTACACCCAATCCTGCTGTTATGAAATTTGTAGCAAATAAAAAGATCGCAACAGCAGTGTTTGAATTCACTTCTATAGACGACGCCAAATTATCGCCTTTAGCCACAGAATTGTTTCATTTTCCTTTTGTGAAAAGCGTTTTTATTGAGCAAAACTATGTATCAATCACCAAATACGATATGGCAGATTGGCAAGACATTACGGTAGAGCTTAGAGAGTACATTCGAAATTTTATCGCAAATGGTAAAGACATTGTATTGCCAGATGCTGCAGAACAACTCCAACAATCGACACCTGAATTGGATAAGAAATTTGAAAATTTAGACGATATTTCTAAAGAAATTGTAAATATTTTAGAAGAATATGTAAAACCAGCAGTAGCCAGTGATGGTGGAAACATTCAATTTATAGGATATGATGAAAAAGACAAAAGCGTAAGCGTACTTTTACAAGGGGCTTGTAGTGGGTGTCCTTCTTCCACATTCACCCTAAAAAATGGTATTGAAAACATGTTAAAACAAATGCTACCAGGTAAAGTTGATGTCGTTATGGCCATTAATGGGTAACCTGAATAATACGCAGGTGTCAAAAAATTAGTATATTTAGAAGGATTAAAAAAAATTAGACTAATTTAAAAACACCGCAATCATGGCAGTATTAAAAGTAATTGAAGTATTAGCAAACTCTGAAAAAAGTTGGGAAGACGCTACCAAAAAAGCCGTTAAACAAGCCTCAAAAAGCATTAATAACATCCGTTCTGTTTACGTTCAAGACCAAAGTGCTAGTGTAGACAATGGAGAGGTAACCGATTTTAGAGTTAATGTAAAAATTACATTTGAAATTAAATAAAGGTATTTAGTTATCCTACATTAAATTTAAGCGTTCCTCTTTTTGAACGCTTTTTTTGTAGCCTTTTTTAACTAACTTTGGTTTATGAAGTATATCCCTCTTATTTTACTCATCCTTTTAGTGAGTTGCAAAGGTCAAAACACAAGTCCAGAACTTACCCATTCTCATACCAATGCACTAATTAATGAGACCAGCCCTTACCTCTTACAACACGCGCATAATCCTGTAAATTGGAATGCTTGGAATACTAAAACCTTAGCTAAAGCCCAATCTGAAAATAAACTCATTTTAATTAGTGTAGGCTATTCGGCGTGCCATTGGTGCCATGTTATGGAACATGAAAGCTTTGAAGACTCTTTAGTGGCACAAACCATGAATACGCATTTCGTGAATATAAAAGTAGACCGAGAAGAACGCCCCGATGTAGACCAAGTTTATATGGATGCAGTACAACTTATGACTGGTAGTGGTGGATGGCCGTTAAATGTAGTGGCACTTCCAGATGGAAGACCTATTTGGGGAGGCACCTATTTTCCTAAAGGCCAATGGACTTCTGTTCTTAAAAAAATCGCTAAAATTTATCAAGACACCCCAGAAAAATTGATAACTCAAGCCGATAACATAGAAAATGGTATAAAATCTTCAACACTTATAAGTACCAGTACTGGAGCACCTAATTTTGAAGCAAGTACCATTGCAACAGCGGTTTCAAATTGGTCGTCTCAATTCGATAATAACTTTGGAGGTCTGGATAAAGCCCCTAAGTTTATGATGCCCAACAACTATCATTTTTTACTACGGTATGCGCATCAAACTAACGACAAGGCGCTTTTAGATTTTGTAAACCTCACCCTTACAAAAATGGCTTATGGTGGTGTTTACGATCATGTTGGTGGTGGTTTCTCAAGATATTCGGTAGATGCCAGATGGCACGTACCTCATTTTGAAAAAATGCTCTATGATAACGCCCAATTGGTTAGCTTATATGCCGATGCGTATTTGCTTACTAAAAACAGTCTGTACAAAGATGTGGTTACAGAGACCTTACAATTCATTGCTAAGGACATGACGACCTCAGAAGGTGGATTTTATGCCGCTTTTGATGCCGATAGTAAAAATACCAACAACGAACTTGAAGAAGGCGCTTTTTATGTATGGTCCAAAGCTGCATTACAACAGCTGCTAAACGACGATTTTGACCTATTTTCTGCCTATTATAATATCAATAGTTTCGGGTTATGGGAACATCAAAACTATGTCCTTGTTCGAAAAGATAACGATGCTGCTATAGCGAAACGTTTTAACCTAAGTCTAGACACCCTAAATGCTAAAAAAGCATCTTGGAAAAGCGTGCTTTTAGAAGCACGACAAACACGACCGAAGCCGCGATTAGACGATAAAGTACTAACAGCATGGAATGGCTTAATGCTAAAGGGGTATGTCGATGCCTATCGTGTATTTCAAAACAAAAGCTTTCTTAATGCTGCCCTTAAAAACGCTCATTTTATAATAACAAAATTGCTTAGGCCAGATGGCGGATTAAACCATACTTACAAAGCAGGAGAAAGTAAGATCAATGGCTACCTTGAAGATTATGCCACTGTTATCGATGCCTTTATAGCCCTCTATGAAGTTACCCTAGATCCTAAATGGTTAACTACTGCAAAAAACCTTTCGCAGTACACCTTTAAGCATTTTCATGATAAAGAGAGCCCACTTTTCTTTTTTACCTCCAATACCGATGCCGCATTGGTCGCTAGAAAGCGTATTTATTACGATAACGTTATACCTAGCAGTAACTCTATGATGGCTAAAAATCTGTTTAAATTATCCCATTATTTTGATAATAAAGCTTTTGATACTACCGCAGCTGCGATGCTACATACCCTACAAAAAGAGATCTCAACCTACCCTGGATCCTATTCTAACTGGTTAGACCTTATGTTAAATTACACACGACCGTTTTATGAAATTGCTATTGTTGGGGAAGAGGCCACCTCTAAGTTAATAGAATTACAACAATCGTATATTCCCAACAAATTAATTACAGGCAGTACTACAGAAAGCGACATGCCTTTATTGGAAAATCGATATAATCCTAATGCGACTTTAATCTATGTTTGCGTAAACAAAGCTTGTAAACTGCCTGTTGCAACAGTTACAAAAGCTCTAACACTATTAGAAAAATGATATCAACACTTACGCTTACCTTAGTACTTCTAGTTGCCATAGAACACTGTTATTTTTTAGTATTAGAGATGTTTTTATGGACTTCTCCCAAAGGTATTAAAGCATTTGGCTTAAAATCGAAACAATTTGCCGAAGACACCAAAGTATTGGCTGCAAATCAAGGTTTGTACAACGGTTTTCTGGCTGCTGGTTTATTTTACAGCTTACTTACCCAAAATCAACAATTTGCAATTTTCTTCTTAATATGTGTGACAATTGCTGGTATTTATGGGTCTTACTCAACAAAGCAAATAAAGCTATTTTACATACAGGCAGTGCCAGCACTTTTAGCCTTATTAAGCTTTTTAACATAAACAATAATTTAAATTTCCACTATTAATTAACTATTACAATTATGAATTTAGAGAGTATCAACGTTGAAAAATGGCTAGGGTTAGCTACAGAATATGGCACAAAAATCCTAGGCGCAATTCTTATATGGATTATAGGATCTTGGGTGATTAAAAAAGTGATTAAAACGACCAAAAAGGTCATGTCTAAACAAAACTACGACGAAAGTCTTCAAAAGTTTTTATTAAACCTTATAGGGTGGATTTTAAAAATCATTTTAATCATATCCGTTTTAGGCACCGTAGGTGTAGAAACAACATCTTTTGCAGCCATTTTAGCTGCTGCTGGTTTAGCCATTGGTATGGCTTTACAAGGTTCTTTAGGGAATTTTGCAGGTGGTGTACTTATCATGATTTTTAAACCCTTCAAAATTGGTGACCTTATTGAAGCACAAGGTGAACTTGGTGTGGTAAAAGAAATAGAGATTTTTACAACAAAAGTATTATCGCCAACTAATAAAGAAATTATCATTCCTAATGGTGCTTTGTCTAATGGTAATATTACCAACTACACGAGCGAAGGAAAGTTACGTGTAGATTTAACCATTGGTGTGAGTTACGATGCCGATATTAAACAGACTAAGGAGTTGTTACTAAAGGTATTGACAGACAATCCAAAAGTACTAAAAGACCCTGCACCCTCTGTTAACGTCTCCGAGTTAGCTGATAGTTCGGTGAACTTTGCCGTAAGGCCTTATGCTAGTGTTGCAGACTATTGGGACGTTTACTTTGGTACTATAGAAACCTGTAAATTGGCTTTAGACGCTGCTGGTATAGAAATTCCTTACCCACACAGTGTTGAAATACACAAAGAAGGCTAAGCCTTTAAAACCAATTACACTTTGGGCTTAGGCTTTAAAGCTATAAAATCCTTTAAATAATAGGGTTCAAAATAAGCGACATCTTCGGTGTCGCTTATTTCATATTTAGCAAAAGCTAATGCGCTCATGTTGTTAGCAGATGGCAAACACGACTCCACAAAAATAGCGTTAGGATGCGTGATTAATGTTTTTGTTTTTTCTACGCCGCTTCCTATAAAATACACCTTTCCTTTTTCAAGATAAGTAGAGAAAGCCGTTTCATCTAAAATTTGTGCTTCTGTGTCTCGTATTTGCTTATAATTTGTATCAAAAATTGCCGAATACACTTCCATACGCCTTGCATCTAACATGGGCACTATAACACCACTTTCTGCATTTACCTGTTGCGCTAAGATCTCTAGAGTAGGCAAAGCAATTAATGGTTTATCTAAAGCATAAGCCAATCCTTTCGCTGCAGAAACCCCAATACGTAACCCTGTATAAGATCCAGGACCTTTACTTACTACAATAGCATCTACAGCATCTCTTGTTAGGTCTCCCTGTTTTAAAACAGCATCTATAAATACATGTAATTTTTCGGCATGAGAATACCCGTTCTTCGCATCTTCTTTAAGTGCTATTGTTACGCCATCTTTAGAAAGTGCTACAGAACAATTTGTAGTTGCGGTTTCTATTTGTAATATTACTGCCACGAATTAATGTGTTAAAGATTTTCCCATGTAAAAGTCTAAAACTTTTGTCTTAAAAACAAAATCCAACATTATAAATCATCTTTTCGAAAAATTAATCTACGATTGGAATTCCAAAATAAAACTCTAGCACTCTAAGCTTAAATATATAATCATATTTAAACCTAATGACTTGACTTTTGGATTGCTCATATTGGGATTGGGACTGACTAAACTGAAAAGAATTTGATAAGCCTATATTATAGCGTTCTCTAGAGTAATTAAATGCTTCTCTTCTTGCTTCTTCTGTTTTTATAGCAGCTTCATAAGCTTTTAAGGCTCCTTTGGCATCATTTATAGCCTGATACACTTCTGTCTCCAAATCTAATTTAACTTGATTGTATTGGTTTTTAGAACGCTCTAAATTAATTCTATTTCGTTTCACACTATTTTTCACAGAAAACCCATTAAATATAGGTACATTTAGCCTTAACCCAAAAGAATGTCCATCGTTTAAACTAAACTGATTGAATAAATTATCTGGAGCTCCAACAACACGATTCGTTACAAAATTAGGAGACAATACATTTTGTTCTGTGCCTTCCACAAAACCTATAACGGAATTAGTTCCACTTAAAGTTCTTTCTGTTCCTAGAATACGATCACTATAAGACGCTCTTGTGTTATAGCCATAAAACCCGCTTAACTCTGGGTATAATCTTCCTTTTGCTAATTTTAAATCATATTCAGCTATTTTAACATTAGCTTCCGCTATTTTTAAATCATATCTTGATTCTTGTGCTTTTTCTAAAACAACTTCGGGGTCTTCTTTTAAAACATCAGTTATCGGTAACTCATAATCTATATCTACGATATCAAAATTATTGTAATCATCAAGAAGTAAGGTTTGCGCTAAATTAATCTTTGATAACAAGAGTGTATTCTCAATATTTACTATTTGCTGTTCCGCAGAAGCTAGTGTAGCTATTAACTCTAAAGCGTCTCCTTTTGGCAAAACACCTTGATTTACAAGCTCTTGCGTCCTCTCTAAGTCATTATTAGCAATATCGTATTGCGCTTTC
This sequence comes from uncultured Hyunsoonleella sp., assembly GCA_964562415.1. Taxonomy (GTDB): domain Bacteria; phylum Bacteroidota; class Bacteroidia; order Flavobacteriales; family Flavobacteriaceae; genus Jejuia. Next base: position 27,672 of record CAZLTR010000011.1, read on the forward strand.
TGAACTTTTAATTGCTCTCTATTAAATAAAATCTGTAAAAATGCATTCACTACAAAAAGAGAAATATCATCTTTAATATCTGCTAACCTATATTGACTAGCCAAAATTGACAAGTTAGAACGGTGTAATTGATTTAAATTCCTTAGGCCATTGTACAACGTAACGTTTGAAGATAAATTAAGTGACGTAAATTGAGTTGTTATGTTTTCGAGTAAACCTGTTGTTATATTTTGGTTTAAACCTATATTCCATGAATGGTTCCCAGAAGCATTCAAATTAGGTAAAAAAGCACCTATGGCATCTTTTTTATTCAATTCATTTTGTTCTACATCTAAAATAGTTTGTTGTATTGTAATATTATGTTCTAAAGCATAATTTACACATTCTTGAAGGGTCCACTTTTTATTCTGAGCAAATATACCAGTACTTAATAAAAGTAAGGCTAGCAGTGTTGTATGTTTTAAAATCATCATTACGAATTATGCTTTTTTGTCTTTTTTAGCTTTTTTATCCTCGTTATCGTCCGATGCTTTATTCCATACCTTTACCTTCTCTCCTTCTTTAACGCCTTTAAGAATCTCTACATTTATCCCATCTGAAATTCCAATTTTCACATCCTTACGCTTAAACGTTCCGTTCTCTTGTTTAATTTCCACATAAGGTTTATCGCTAGAACGCTTGTACTGTAATAGCGCTTCTCTAATAGCCAATACATTTTCTTTTCCTGCAATATCTATTTCGGCATTGGCACTGTACCCTGCACGGATATTGGTAGTACTATCTATACTCACATTAGCTTTAATAGTAAATTGAACCGCACCATTTTCTTCCTTGCCTTTAGGGGCTATAAATGTTAATTTAGCAGGAAACTCCTTATCGTTTATTGCACCTAGCACAACTTTAATTTCCTTGCCTTCTTCTAACTTGCCTACCTCAGACTCATCTACCTGACCTTCAAAAATCATATGGCTCATGTCTGCTATAGTAGCAATAGTGGTACCTGCATTAAAATTGTTACTTTGTATCACTTGGTCGCCTTCTCTAACTGGGATTTCTAAAATAGTACCCGAAATTTGAGCGATAATATTGGTGTTGGCCGCATTGCCCCCAGATATAGAGCCTTGTTTTATAATTTGATAATCGTTTTGCGCTTGGCGCAGTGCTTCTTTGGCTTGATTAAAACTAAGCGCTCTATTCTCAAAATTTTGCACGGAAATCACACCCTTATTAAATAATTTCTGATCCCGTTCGTATTGTGTCTTTGCATTTTCAAAAGACAACTTATTGGTCGCTATTCTACTTTTAGCATTAGATAAATTTTGCTCATTAGGTACAACGCGTATAGTGGCTATTAAATCTCCTTTCTTAACCACATCGCCCTCTTCTACAACAATTTTGTCTACAATACCAGATATTTGTGGTTTTAAAGCGACTTCTTCTTCGGGTTTTAACGTTCCTGTTGCTACTGCCTTGGTATTAATTGTGGTACGAAATGGGGTTTCTACTTTAAACTCATCTACAGTTTTAGAATTGGCATCCATAAAGTACTTCAACACGAATACTAGTGCTATAACTGCTAGCAGTACTAGTATAATTTTTACTGTTTTATTCATCTAATTATGCGTTTTGTTTTGATTGATGATGGGCTATTATTTAGCCCTTAGTTATTTTGATTATTTATTTTATTCTTCTCTTAATGCTTCTATTGGTTTTACACTTGTGGCTTTAAATGCTGGTATTAACCCTATTAAAGTACCTAGTATAACTAATATTATAAGTGCTATAAACACCACTGCTATAGAGACAGATGGGTTTACTATTTTAGCCTCATCGCCTTGACCAACAAAATGGTTTAGCGCAATTAAAATCCAACCACCACTTATAATACCAAATACTCCTGCTACAACAGTTAAAAACACGGCTTCAACCACTATTTGGCGTTTTATTTCGTATGGTGTAGCGCCTATGGCTCTACGTACGCCAATTTCTTTGGTACGTTCTTTTACCGTAATTAATAAAATATTACCTATGGCAAATACGCCTGCTATTAGAGTTGCTATACCTACAAACCATGTTAAAAATTGCATCCCTTTTAAAAAGCCTGTGAGCTTTGCAAAATTATCTCCCAAATTAAAACTACCAAAAGCACGCTTGTCTTTTGGATGTATTCTATTTAAGTTTCTAAGAAGTAGTTTAGCATCTGCTTCTATTTGGGTAATATCGAATTCTGGTTGCCCTGTAATCATGATCCAACCTATTCTATCCCCTTGATTAAATACTTGCTGAAATGTACTAAAGGGTATATGCACATCGATTGATGGCCCCATGGAAGCATCCGATTCTTTAAATACACCTATAACTTTAAAGTTCATGCCATCTATTAAAACATATGCTCCAATAGCACTTTTATCTTTTTCGAAGAGTTGTTTATAGACATCTTCTGAAATAACTGCAACCTTCCGTTTTGCAGACATATCGCCTTCATTAATAAAGCGACCATGTTTTAGGTTTTTCTTTTGTACTTTATCTAATAATGGCATATCTCCCGCTATACTAAAGTTACCAGAGAGAAACTGTCTGTCCATCTTTACCTGTCTTTGGTTTCTGGGAACGACAAACTCTATACCTTTTACATGTTCTTCAATTGTCTTGGCATTCGTTAAAGTTAAACGCACTTTTCGGCCCCTTTGAAACCCTTTAAATGGCTTACTGGTTCTTTCCCCCCAAATAAACACGCTATTGGTTGCGAAATCGCCAAAAAGGCGGCTAAATGAATTTTCTAAACCTTTAGCCGAACCTAACAAACCTATAAGTAACAATATGCCCCACCACACGCCTACCATGGTTAGGATAGACCTTAGCTTATTTTTGCCAAAACTATCAAAAACCTCTTGCCACGTATCTCTATCTAGTAAAAATTTCAGCATAATTATTCGTTTCTTAAGGCGATTATAGGTTTTACTTTAGAGGCGCGTTTTGCAGGCACATAACCAGCTATCGCACCAGCAATAATAAGTAGTAGTGTTGCGCCTATTACAAGTGCATTGCTTACCCCTGGGTCTGTAATAAAATAATCTTCAAGAGTAGGGCTCACAGCTTTTAACATTCCTATACCAATTATTAACCCTGCATAGCCTGCTATAGCAGTTATTAAAATGGCTTCTATAAGGATAATTGAAATTATAGATTTTGGAGAAGCACCTAGTGCTTTGCGTATGCCAATTTCTTTGGTACGTTCCTTTACAATAAAAATCATAATATTACTTATACCTACTATTCCTGCTATTAGCGTTCCAAATCCTATAACGAATATTATAAAACTAAGACCTACCATCATTGCATTAACATCTTTAGTGGCCTCGGCCCTGTTTCTAACGCGTATGGCGCGTTGGTCCTTAGGTGCTACATTAAATCGTTTTTTAAGTTGTTGCTTTATTTTATTACCAAATGCTAAGGCGGCGTCGTAATCCATTTTTGGATCATAGCCTATTTTTATCTGGTTTAAGTACTTATTATTGCCATAGATTAATTGCGCCGTATATATGGGGGTATAAACCATTCGCTCTTCATTTCCGCCACCGTCATCTTTAAACACACCTACCACTTTATAGGGCACGCTATTTAAATTAATGTATGCCCCTAAAGGTTCTGTATTTATAAATAAATCGTCTGCAACCAAACGCCCTATTACAGCTACTTTAGTTTTTTTACTCAGGTCGTTTTGATTTATGTAACGCCCTTTAAGCATTAGTGTTTTTTCTAAAAATTGATGTCCTGGGTGTACTGCACGCAAAGGATAGTTACCACTTTGCGTTTTATAGGTAGCTTGAACACGTCTATTTAACCGTCCTGTAATGTGTTGTATTTTGGTATCAAATTCCTCTTCGATATAATCAAAATCATCATTTTTCAACTGAATGCGCCGTCCTGCCTGTAAGCCTTTATAAGGTTTGGTTGTTTTGCGCGTATAGATAGAAATTAAATTCATCGCATCGTCTGCAAAAGCATCCTTAAACGTATTTTTAAGTCCATTTGCCATACCAAATAGAACAGTAAATAGTAAAATAGCAAAGGCTATAGTAAATCCAGAAAGTAAACTGCGCGTTCGATTTTTATTTATACTTTGAAATATCTCTCTCCATAGATCTATATCAAACATATTGACTTGCTCTTACCTGTTGTATGTGTTTATCTTCTATTATAACGCCATCTTTAAGGCGTACTATACGCTTGCACATATTGGCAATATCTTCCTCGTGAGTTACCATTAAAATGGTTTTACCTTCATCATTAAGTTGTTGGATAAAGTCCATTATTTCATGAGAAGTTTTAGTATCCAGGGCTCCTGTTGGCTCGTCTGCCAATAGTAATTTTGGATTTGCTGCTAATGCTCTAGCTATAGCTACACGTTGTTTTTGCCCTCCAGAGAGTTCTTTAGGTAAATGCTTAGCCCAATCTGCTAGTCCCACTTTTTCTAAATGAAACATTCCTAATTCTTGTCGCTTTTTTCGATTTAACCCTTGATAATATAAAGGTAAAGCCACATTTTCTAGTGCATTTTTGTAATTGATTAAATTAAAAGACTGGAAAATAAATCCTAAAAATTTATTTCTGTAAACAGCTGCTTTTTTCTCGGTAAGATCGTCTATAGGAATCCCATCGAGTATATAGTCTCCTGTATCTGCAACATCTAGCATACCAATAATATTAAGTAATGTAGATTTTCCAGAACCAGATGAGCCCATAATCGCAACCATTTCACCTGCTTCTACAGATAAGTCTATGCCCTTAAGTACATGTAGGCTAGAACTGCCTATAGCATAAGACTTGTGAAGTGCGTCGATTTTTAACATTTTTTGATGATTGATTGATGATGTACTTCAAAATAAACCTTTTAAAATGAAATACGTTACCAATTAGACCTGTTTTACAAAGAAATGTTACATCGCTTTTGAAAAAAAACTTTTATTACTTTTTTAACGTCCTGAAAAAGCGGTAATAAATAAAACACCCCAAGCCACCAGCTAAGATATAAGGTATAGCCATAAGATACACAATACCGTTATTAATTCCTTCGGCAGTGGTTTGCCCCTGTTCACTTTCTAAAACGGCACGGCACATGGCACACTGAGCTTGTGTTTTAAAAGTTAAAACAACAAAGAAGAATAGGATATATAAACGCTGTAGTCTCATTTATTAAATATAAGTCGCTTAGCAGCAACGTAAACATCTATAAGTTTAAAATTAGTAATACGGTGAAATCATAATATAAACCACAACTCCTGTAATAGCGACATAAAGCCACAAAGGGAAGGTTATTTTGGCTATTTTTTTATGTTTCTCGATGTTATTGGTAATTGCCCTCACGTATGTGATTAACACAAATGGAATCACAGCTATAGACAATAGAATATGTGTTAGTAGTATAAAATAGTATACGTATTGAATAGCGCCTTCTCCGCCGTATTTTGTAGAATCGCTCGTCATATGATACAAAACGTATAGTACTAAAAACACAACAGACAACGCAATGGCGAACTTCATTAAGCGTTCGTGTAAGGTTAAATTTTTATTTTTTATAGCGACAAACGCAGCAATAAGTACTACTGCAGTAAAGGCATTTATCGTAGCATATATAGGCGGCAAAAACACAGGCAATTGTACATCGATCTTTACGCCAAAAAGAACTGCTACAGCCAGCGGAATGGCTATAGATAGCACAACTATTAACTTGTTATACTTTTTTTCATTTAAAATCGTCTCTTCGTTATGCATGGTGTATACTTTTAAACTATCATCTTATTAAAGTTTTAGACTTTATAAGCTAGAAAACTACTCATTTAACAATTTTCTAATATCTTCTTTAAGTGCGCTAATCTGCTCTTTAGCCCCATCGTCATCGACTTGCTCTGCTTCAGAAATAATTCCTGTATAATAAATTATAGGGTTACCATTTTTATCTTTTCTACAGCGCACATAGCCTTCTTTATCGACTAAAGCAAAGTTTCCAGAATGTTCAAAACCTCCTGCAACTGCAGAGTTTTCGGCAGCGTAAATGTAAAATCCTGTATTGGCTAAATCGTAGATAGCTGTTTTATCTCCAGTTAATAAATGCCACTTAGGATTGGTAATTTTATATTGATTGGCATAGGCTTTTAAAACCTTTGGCGTATCATAATCTGGATTTATAGTGAAAGACGCTACTCCAAAATTGCTAAAGTCCTTAAATTCATTTTGGATGTGTACCAAATTGGTTGTCATTCTAGGACAAATGGTTGGACATGTCGTAAAAAAGAATTCGATAACATAAACACTACCTTGGTAGGTTTTGTTTGTAATGGTATCACCATTTTGATTTACAAAACTAAAAGCAGGTACTTTGCGTTTGGCACCATTTTGTTCTATATAAGCAAGATTTGATAGCGTTTGTTTTTGATCACTTCTACTTTCTTGACGCATTACATCGTCATTAGTAATTCTATCTACTATTTTAGGCACAAAGAGTATCCCAAAAATTAAGATGATAAATGCAATACCTATATACGAGTAATTAGTTGTTTTCATCATTAGATTTTATATCGCCTGCCCTTCTTGTTGTAGAATTAAACTCTCCCTTACGTTTTTGTCTGTATTCTGTAAAAATAATACGGAGATCTTCACTCATTTTATTCTTGACCGTTGCAACTTGTATGCAATTGTAAAAGTTTAAACCATAAACCACCCCATTACGTTCTATTTCATTATCCGTTCTATCGTCTATACGGCCACGTTGGTTCAAATCCTTATCGATAATAAAAACGTTATCTGTAGCGTAATTACTGTCTAAACTCGTATTGTGTTTTAAACTTTGAAATACTTTTAAAATATCTGCAGAATCGCCAAATACAAAGTGCAAAAACCTTAAATCTTCGTAACGACTAATTTCTTGTCGCAGTTGTTTTACAGCAGCCTCTGTTCCTTTAGGCATAACAATGACTACTTGAAATTTTTTAAAGCCTTTAAATTTATCATAAACAAGCTCTTTTAAATTAGAAGCCGTAATAAGTTTTGTCATGGGATCTGTTCCTAAAAACCCCAAAACAGTAATGTGGTCTTTAAGTTGAATCTCGTTTTGAGTCTCTGAAGTAAAGTTTCTTAAATCTAAAACCTCTTCATTTACGATGTCTAAAGGATTGTAATTGTGAGTTGCAGGGTATAGAAACAATAAAAACGTAACAGGCAGAAAAAATAGAATGCCTAAAATAAAATATATACCAACTTTTTTATAACTCATCACCTCAATAATTTAACCACTCCGCCTGCTGGAGATACGTCTTAAAATTACTTTTGCAAAAATAAAAAAGGTGGTTCTTAAAAACCACCTTATCTCTATATTTTTAACACTTTATTGTGCTTAAAAGTCTCTTTTGATATAGCCTTGATCATAAACATCAAAAACATATCCTCCTTCTTGTAATAATATAAATACTAAGTACAATATTAAGAAAATGGTTGTCCAAACCACAGCGCGTCTCAAGCCTTTAACTTCATCACGCATATGCATGAAATCCCAAGTAATATAGTATGCTTTTACTATAGTAAGGATAATAAAAATCCAGTTTAATATTTTCATTCCTAAAACCTTGGCCATTGACCATTCTGGTTTTAAAATACCTAATGCAACTTCTATTGCTGTAACAATAGATAAGAAGATTAAAACGCCCCATATTTTTTGAATATTGGACTTGAATTTTATTAATCCTCTAAATATCTCTAATTTATGTTCGTGTGCCATTTTAAAAACTATTTAAATCAAATTATACTAAGTAGAAGAATGTAAATACAAATACCCAAACTAAATCTACAAAGT
>CAZLTR010000012.1:0-35103 GCA_964562415.1 uncultured Hyunsoonleella sp.
TTTAAAGTATATATGTATTAAATAACTTTTACGTTTACTGCGTTTAATCCTTTTCTACCTTCCTGAAGATCGAATTCAACGTTGTCGCCTTCGCGTACTTCGTCTACTAATCCAGAAATGTGAACAAAATGTTCTTTGTTTGAACCTTCTTCTGTGATGAAACCAAAACCTTTAGAATCATTGAAGAATTTTACTGTCCCTTTACTCATTGTGATAACTATTAAAATTAAGTAATTAGTGTACTTCAAATATAATACCAAAAAAAAAGCCTACATCAAGGTAGGCTTTTGTTGTAATTTTAAAGTATATATGTATTAAATAACTTTTACGTTTACTGCGTTTAATCCTTTTCTACCTTCCTGAAGATCGAATTCAACGTTGTCGCCTTCGCGTACTTCGTCTACTAATCCAGAAATGTGAACAAAATGTTCTTTGTTTGAACCTTCTTCTGTGATGAAACCAAAACCTTTAGAATCATTGAAGAATTTTACTGTCCCTTTACTCATTGTGATAAATATTATAATTATTATTAGTAACAAAGGTAGGGCGTAAAAACTTTAAAAATCAATTAATTATAATTTTTTTTTGATAAATTTTGATAATATGGCTAAAAGTCTTTAAGACAGAGGGCTAAGTGAAAAAATGGTTGGAAAAAAGAAAGCAAAATCTAGCGTAAAATTAATTTCTTAACAATTTCTTTACCTAATTCTTCGTTCAGCATGTCAATTATTTTCTGTTTGCCGTAGCTTAATTCTTCCCTAAGTACACTTGAGGTAAGTTGTATGTAAAGTGTATCACGTTCTAGCTTTACTGCGGCTGTGTAGTTATTCACACCATTGCCCATTAATTTGGCCCAAGCCTCAGCAACATTAACCTTGTCTAAGCCTTTGTCGAGTTTGTTGGTTTCTACGAATTCTTTTAAAGCATCTTTTATGCTAATGTGGTCATTATTGCGTTTGGGCATAGTATTTTAGTGTTTATACAGTAGGAGTTGTTCCTATAGATGTAATGGATTCTGCTTTAGCGCATGCAAGTTTATTAATTTTAGGTTGAATACGCCAAATCCCAAAGCAATAAAGCAAAAGTGCTAAGCATGTACCAATAACATTTGAGAATTTAGGAAGGTTTTGCAATGTTACCGTTTTTATAACTTTTGCGCTAAAAAAACACAAATATATAAAACAGCACAAGGCTAACAGATGTGTTATTGGTAATATATACGTTAATTTTTGAACGATTGGATTGGGGAATAGATTAATTGTAACAAAGCCTTTAGCTATAGAAGGTGTAAACGTTACATATATTAAGGCACCGTAAAGTAAGGTTAGGTAACTTAAAAGCAGCCAGAATACGATTTTAAAAGGAGTTGTATTGAGTGCAAAAGGTGTTTTTTTAGTTAAGCCCATACTAATAGACCAATACCAACATAAGGGTATAACGGTTGTATATAAAATAACCATAGCACCATACCTAAGCGTAAAACGAAAGGTTTGGTAATGGTTTTCTATACTACTGTCTATTAATGTACGTACGGTCAAGATCACAAAAAGCATAAAAAAAGGCCCTAATAGAACGATGAGCAATTGCCAGTGTTTTAAGTTTAAAAAGCGTTCGATCATACCTTAAAGGTGTTAAAGTTGAAAAATTTCGTAAGATTGGTGTACATGTTTAATCGCATGTTCGGTACGTCCTATATGTGTGTCACTTATAAATAATTGCCCGAAGTTTTCATTATCTACCAGTTTAATGATTTGAGCTACACGCTGTTCGTCTAATTTGTCGAAAATATCATCGAGCAGTAAAATAGGATTAACACCGCTTTGCGCTTTAATAAAATCGAATTGGGCTAGCTTTAAAGCAATTAAAAATGATTTTTGCTGGCCCTGGCTTCCAAATTTTTTAACGGGATGGGTGCCAATATTAAAACTAAGGTCGTCTTTATGAATGCCTACACTCGTGTACTGTAAAGCTTTGTCTTTTGCAACGGCATTGCGCAAAAGTGTATGCAAATTAGTATCGAACAAATGGCTTTCATAATTAAGCGCAACGACTTCATTACCATTACTAATAGCCTCATAGCGCGATTTAAAAATAGGAATGAATGTGTTTAAAAAAGCATTGCGTTTTTCAAAAATAGCAGTACCATATTCCGATAATTGTGTGTTATAGACCTCTAATGTATCTTGATTAAAAGTATGGTTTAAAGCAAAGTATTTAAGCAAAGCGTTGCGTTGGGCCAATACTTTGTTGTAATTTATAAGTTGGTTTAAATAGCTTTTGTCACTTTGCGAAATTACTGTATCTATAAATTTTCGGCGAGTGCTACTGCCTTCTATAATAAGATCTCGGTCTGCAGGCGATATGATTACTAAAGGTAAAAAACCAATGTGTTCACTAAATTTTTCGTAGGCTTTACCGTTTCGTTTTATAACTTTTTTTTGCCCCCGTTTTAAGCTTACTACAATTTTTTCGGCTTTAGTGTTTTTTTCATAATCACCATGGATCATGAAAAAGTCTTCATCGTGTTTTATATTTTGAACTGCTACAGGGTTAAAATAGCTTTTACCAAAGGCCAAATGGTAGATGGCATCTAGCACATTGGTCTTCCCAACACCATTGTGACCCACAAAACAGTTTATTTTTTCATTGAAAGTGAAGGTTTGACTTTCAAAATTTTTATAATTAACTAGCGATAGTGATTTTAAAATCATGCAGATCTAATTAAAAAGAGGTTGAATTCGAAAATATAGCAAAAACATGTATAAAATATTGAAAATAACAAAAAAATAGCCTTTTAATTATGGAGAAAAATTATATTTTTGCGCGACGATAATTACAAAGATATGGCAACTTATAATAAAAGAGGGTACAAACCTAAAACTAAAGTAGAAAAAGAAATAGATATTGAAGAGGACTCTACAACGGCAGAGGTTTTTAATACTCTAGATGAGACCGCCTCCAAGACGGAAGAGTTTGTCGCCCAGAATCAAAAATATATATTCATAGTTATAGGTGCGGTTGCAGCTGTAGTACTAAGTTTTTTGGCTTACAAAGAATTTGTTGCAAAGCCAAAGCAGTTAAATGCTATGAATGACATGTTTCAAGCCCAAAAGTTTTTTAACGATGCTGTAAATGGTGTAGAGAAAGACTCTTTATTTAACTTAGCACTTAATGGTGGCGAGGGAAAATACGGGATGTTAGATATTATTGAAGAGTATAGTGGCACTTCGGCAGCAAACTTGGCGAATTACTATGCAGGGACGGCGTATTTAAGATTGAAAGATTACAAGAATGCAGTAACCTACTTAACGGCTTTTGAAAGTGAAGATGAGGTTTTAGCACCTTTGGCTAAAGGTAACATAGGCGATGCTTTTGTGCAGTTAAATCAACCTTCAGATGCTTTAGAATATTATGAAAAGGCAATAGCGTTAAGAGATAACGGGTATACTACACCTATGTATTTATACAAAGCAGGAGCTTTAGCTTTACAGGAAGGTGATGCTAGTAAAGCCTTAGACTATTTTACGCGTATCAAAGAAACTTATCCAGAGTCTAGTGAAGCGGCTTCGATAGATGTGTTTATTGGAAAAGCTCAGGTTTTAGCAAGCAAGTAATCTGTATATCACATGGCTACAGCAAATAAAAATTTATCAGAATATGATAAAACAACAATCCCAAATGCGAGCAATTATCGGTTTGGGATTGTTGTTTCAGAATGGAATGACAACATAACTACAGGACTTTATGAAGGCGCCTATAATGCATTAATCGATAACGGCGTGCCGCCTTCCCATATTATCAAATGGGATGTACCTGGTAGTTTTGAATTGATTTACGGCTGTAAAAAAATGCAGGAACAGACTGTAGATGCCGTTATTGCTATTGGTAGCGTGATACAAGGCGAAACCAAGCATTTCGATTTTGTTTGCGAGGGGGTAACCCAGGGGATTAAAGATCTCAATGTACAAGACGATACACCTGTTATTTTTTGTGTGCTTACCGATAACACTATGCAGCAATCTATAGAGCGTTCTGGAGGGAAACACGGCAACAAGGGCACCGAGGCCGCCATAGCTGCTATTAAAATGGCCGAACTGCGTAAAAATAGCCAATAGTAATAGTACATCGCTTTCTTTTAAGCCATATTTTGGTTTGTAACCTTCAAAATTAAAGGCAATCTTGCTTTAGCAGATAGCGTATACAAATACACTTAGAATTAAAAATACAGCAGCTTAGGCTATTTCTAGCACAAGACTTTAATGCAAAATGTTTTGTTAACAAATTTTAGCATTCTAGTCACGTTGTTCTCTATGTTTTTAAGTATTTTTGGAAGTACTAAATCATTAGATGTTGTTTGGGCAGCGTAAACATAAAACATTCAATTATAAACCTAAATACGGAAAGCGTCAAGACGAGCTTCAGGTAGAAGATGCCTCTGCTTCCAAGTCGTTTGCTAATAAGTGGCGTCAACAAACAGGGCATAAGGTACAAATGAAAGGCCTTTTGCCAGTAAGAACCTTAATTTTACTTTTGGTACTATTATTGATTTGCATGTATATACTAGAAAAAAATTACATGTAATATAAACGCTTAGAGCTATGGCACGAATCAAACTTCCAAAAAATAAAAAATTTAGTTATACCCCACGTTATTATGATGATAAAGGGAAGGGGAATCCTTTTGAAATTAAGCATACGTTTGATGAATACAGGACGACTGTAGGTAGTCCTAAAGGATTGAAATCTAAATTTTATGCGGCCTTAAATGATTACAAATACAATCAAAATGAGGTTGCTAACAAACGTGTTTTAATTATCATCACTATTTTAGTGATCGCTTTTTTATTTGTTATCGATTTCGACTTATCTATTTTCTTTTCGTAATACTTTATGGCAGACATTATACAACTTTTACCAGATCATGTTGCAAATCAAATAGCCGCAGGAGAAGTTGTACAGCGCCCTGCTTCTGTTGTTAAAGAACTTTTAGAAAATGCTATAGATGCTGGAGCTTCTGTAATTAAACTTATTATAAAAGACGCAGGAAAAACACTCATTCATGTTATTGATAATGGTAAAGGCATGAGTGGAACCGATGCGCGTTTAAGCTTTGAGCGTCATGCTACTTCAAAAATTAGAAGTGCCGACGACTTATTTCAATTAGATACCAAAGGGTTTCGAGGGGAAGCATTGGCAAGTATTGCAGCTATTGCACATGTAGAATTGAAAACAAAGCAGGAGCATGACGATGTAGGTACCGCTATAGTTATAGAAGGTAGTAACGTTACGGCTCAAGAAGTGGTTGTAACGCCAAAAGGAACGGCAATTGCCGTTAAAAATTTATTCTTTAATATTCCTGCCCGTCGTAATTTTTTAAAATCGAATACTGTAGAATTGCGGCATGTGAATGATGAGTTTTATCGTGTGGCATTGGCACATCCCAATATTAGTTTCTCTCTGTACAATAATGGGAGTGAATCGTTTAATTTACCAGTGAGTAATTACAGGCAGCGTATCGTTAATATTTTTGGGACTAAAACCAATGAAAAATTAGTGCCAGTTAACGAAGACACCGAAGTCTTAAAAATTTCAGGATTTGTTGGAAAACCAGAATTCGCAAAAAAAACAAGAGGCGAACAGTATTTCTTTGTAAACAATCGCTTTATTAAAAGTGCCTATTTAAATCATGCCATTTTATCGGCTTACGAAGGCTTGCTTAAAAATGGCACACATCCTAGTTATTTTTTAAATTTATGGGTAGATCCGCAAACTATAGATATTAATATACATCCTACAAAAACAGAAATAAAGTTTGATGATGAGCATACGCTTTATGCCATATTAAGATCGGCAACCAAGCACAGCTTAGGGCAGTTTAATATTGCACCAGTTTTAGATTTTGAGCGTGATGCTACATTAGATACTCCCTATAGTTTAAAACAGGATACTTCTGTAGTGCCTAAAATAGAAGTAGACCGTAGCTTTAATCCATTCGATACAGAACCGTCTTCTAAAACTACAGGAGGTCACTCTGCCAAAACCGATAAGGCATCTGGGGGATACAGCAAACCGCCTTCTACAGCCCATTGGGATAGCCTATATATAGGTTTAGAATCTAAAGGAACGATGTCTCAAACCGATTTTGGTGAAGTCACTTTTGAAAGTGAAGAGACCGAAAGTACTTTATTTGAAGAGACCGAGGGAACAGATGCGGCAAGTTCTACCTATCAATTGCACAATAAATATATTATTAGTGCTATTAAATCGGGGATGTTAGTTATAGATCAGCACCGTGCACATCAACGTATCTTATACGAAGATTTTTTAAGAGACATTACTGTAAAGGAAGGGGTGAGTCAGCAATTACTATTTCCTTTAGAACTGCATTTTTCGAGTCAGGAATTAGAGATTGTAAAGCAACTACAGCAGGATTTAGAGCATACGGGCTTTGTATTCGCAAATATAACAGACGTCTCTTTAGAAATTACGGGGGTTCCTGTTATGGTGCCCGAAAGTGAAATTTCTATTATTTTAGAGCAGTTGGTAAGCGATGTGCAAAATGAAGTGCCAGATGCTAATTTTAGTGCGACAGATTTGCTGGCTAAGTCTATGGCGAAGAGCTTGGCAATTAAAACAGGACAGGCTTTAAAAAAGGACGAGCAAGAACATATAGTTAATAAGTTATTTGCATGTAAAGAACCTAATGTTTCCCCTACTAACAGGGTCACATTTATTACTGTAGGTGTAGATGAACTGGACAAAAAATTTATCTAAATTATGATGCGAATTTCCGAAACGGTAAAACACCTAGTTATTATAAATGTACTTATGTTTATAGGGACATTAGCTATTGGTAATGGCGTATTTTACGATTGGTTTGCCATGCATTTTCCTAAGCATGAGAGTTTTCAACCTTGGCAAGTATTTACGCATATGTTTATGCATGGTGGGGCCGATTTAAATAATCTCAGCATCTCGCATTTGGCATTTAATATGTTTGCATTATGGATGTTTGGGTCTCCTGTAGAATATACTCTGGGTAGTAAGCGTTTTATATTTATATACCTATCTGCGGGCTTAGGTGCAGTAGCATTTCAGGTAGCCTATCATTATTATGATTTTTATACGGTATATCAAGCTATAGCCGACCTTAATTTAGAGGGAGATTTATTAGAGAAGATTATATCTATAGATGCAAGAGAAGGCCAGTATATTAAGGGAGAGGTTTTAAGTGAGAGGCTGTTTCCTTTGTTGCAGGAGTATGGCATAAGTTCAGACACTATTGACCAAGGCGTATTTAAGGCCTTATTCGACTTAAATATTATAGCGCGAAGTTCAATGGTTGGTGCTTCGGGGTGTATTATGGGGATTATGGCTGCTTTTGGAATGATGAATCCTAATGCAGAACTTATGATGCTGTTTTTGCCTATTCCTATAAAAGCCAAATATTTCATCCCTGGAATAATTTTATTAGATTTATTTTCTGGGATTTCTGGACATTCATTTTTTAGCCCAAGCAATACGGCTCATTTTGCACATGTTGGTGGTGCAGTTATTGGATTTTTAATCATGTGGTATTGGAAAAAAACACAGTTTAATAGAAACCGTTGGAATTAATGACAACCTTAACTCAAGATATTAAAGATAAATTAGCCCGTCTTAATGTACTGGAAAAGCTTATTGTGGTTAATGTGGCGGTCTATCTTATAGGGCGCTTGTTTCAATTTGTTTTAGGCTGGCTAGAACTGCCTAGTATTTTTAGTGCATTTCTAGTAAAACCTTGGACTTTGCTAACCTATGCGTTTGTACATTACGACTTTTTACACATGGGTTTAAACATGCTATTCTTGTATTTTATAGCCCGCATGTTTCTCAATTTATTTTCGCCTAAAAAAGCACTTAATATATACATACTGGGGGCATTAGCAGGCGGTGTTTTTTATTTAATGTTCTATGAGTTTTTGCCTAAAAGCCAGATGGGAGCACCATTAGTAGGTGCCTCAGCATCTATAGAGCATTGCTCATTTTTTTATGTGCTTATATGCCACGGCAGGATGTACGTTTGTTTACATTTAATATTAAACTTTGGTATATTGGAGCCGTTATTCTTGGTATAGATGTACTTAACCTTATGGGAAGCAATGGCGGAGGCAGTTTGGCACACTTAGGAGGTGCAGCTTTGGGGTATTTATATGCAAAGCAGCTAACGAAAGGACAGGATATAGGCTTAGGTTTTGAACGTTTCATGGACCGTTTAGTAGGGTGGTTTAAATTTGAAAAGAAAAGTCCGCTAAAAACAGTTCATAAAACAAAAAGTAAAGTAGGTGGTTATACGAAAGCAGATTTTAATGAGTTTAATAATCAAAAAAAGATAGATATTATTCTAGATAAAATAGGCAAGAGTGGGTATGAAAGTTTAACTTCAGAAGAGAAAGATTTTTTATTTAGAGTAGGGAAATAGAGGCTGGAACACAGCACTAAATTAGAACTAAAATAGGATGAAAACACTAAAATTCTTTGATAAATTGCTTTGGCTAGTCAATAGAATATTAGCAGTACTCTTATTATTATCATATATATTACCCTTTTTACCTCCTAAAACGTTTTCGGTATTATCGGTCTTAAGTTTAGGCGTAGCATTGCTTATTCTTGTAAATCTGCTTTTTGTACTCTATTGGATTGTAAAGCTTAAAAAACAATTTATACTATCTTTAGTTGTATTAAGTGTAGGGTACTTCTCTTTTGGTGCATTATACCAAGTTTCGAATCCTAAAGCAGAAACAGCACCTAACGGTTTTAAGGTAATGAGTTATAACGTAAGGTTATTTAATCTATACAATTGGTTTCCAGAAAAAAATATTGAACATAAAATTGTAGACTTAATAGCCACTGAAGCACCAGATGTGCTTAGTCTTCAAGAGTACCATCCACATAAAAATGTCGACCTTTCTTTTTTTAAATACAAATACGAAAAGTTGTCTGGGAATAAGACAAAATACGGGCAAGCTATTTTTTCTAAATTTCCAATTATAAACTCGGGGTCTATTGCATTTCCAGAAACCTCTAACAATGCTATTTTTGTAGATATTGTTATGAATTTAGATACCTTAAGAGTTTATAATATGCATTTAGAA
The DNA here is from genome assembly GCA_964562415.1 of uncultured Hyunsoonleella sp. Classification (GTDB taxonomy): domain Bacteria; phylum Bacteroidota; class Bacteroidia; order Flavobacteriales; family Flavobacteriaceae; genus Jejuia. Next base: position 9,134 of record CAZLTR010000012.1, read on the forward strand.
TCCATGCGTATAGATCCAAAAGTAGAAAACCTTAGTAAAGTAGAATCTGAGCGTTTATTTAAACGTGTAGGGAAAACATTTGAAATGCAGCAGTCTCAGGCAGAATTGTTTTTGAAACACAAAGCCCAATGCCCCTATAAAATGGTGGTTTGTGGTGATTTGAATAACACGGCATTTTCTTATGTGTACAGACAAATTAAAGGGGATTTACAAGATGTTTTCGATAGTGCAGGAAATGGTTTTGGACGTACTTACGACTTTAAATTTTTTCCAGTTCGTATCGATTTTATATTTGCAGCTTCTGCTTTTAAAGTGCAGCATTTTAAAACGTATAGCGCACATTACTCCGATCATTACCCTATAATGACCACCTTAGCACAAGAGAATTAGGGAGTTACTAAATAAATATGTTGTGATACTTATGGTATTACGCTCACGATTTGTATATTTACTTCTGTAAATTAGACTTTAACCCGAATTATGCGATAGAACATTGTCGTGAAGCTTTGAGATACCATAAATACTGACTTTTTCTTGATTTTAGCATAGCATCGCTATGGTTAAATTGAAAAAAGTAGTGTAGCGCCAGTATTTGCAGTAGCTCAAAGGTGTAATAGATGTTCTATCGCATAAAGCGGGTTAAAATACACTTAACGACGCTCCCTAGCAATTTCGTACCCTAATTATGTTAATAGCACAAGAATGTTCTAAAACCTTTGGTGTTAACCTTTGGAAAACGCATTTATTAAATAGTAATAAAACTAAAACATAATAATAGTATGAAGTTAAAATTGTTACCATTCCTAATTGTGGCATTAAGCCTTTTAAGTGCCACACAATGTAAAAAAGATCCCAAAACCGATACAGAGGCGACCTTATCCTCTAAACTAACAGCAACCAATAATGTGTTTTTAGAAGATTTACGTGCAGTACATATAGAACAATCTATTGCTGAAGACACAAAGAATTTATCCCAAATTAAGGCCGCATTAATTGCGGCACCTAACGATAGTGATTTAGTGCTTAAACAAGAAAAGTTAATAGCGCACTTAGGAGATTTAAATACGCAAAAATCTAAAGTCTTTGAGAGTATTAATGCATTTATTAGATTTCCTAAAATTCCAAGACCTCCTATTCCTCAACCGTGCCGTAGTAGTGCATGTTTGCCTAACGCTTTTGAGTATATAACCATACCTAATACATTTAAAGCGTTAACTGTTCAATTTAAAGATAAGAAGACGGGACGCATCATTTCAAAATTGGGTCTAAATGAATTTACACCTTTTCCAGAGGACAAAAATTATGCTGTAGCTAAAATAGAACCCTTTAAAGGTGATTTTGAGATGCAAGTGCAATCGATATCGCAAAATGGTAATGCTGTAGATTACAAATTGAGTGGTTCGATCCCCAATGTTACACATTAATTTTATGATTAAATATGTTATGACCGCCATAGCTGTAATGGGGGCTTTATTTACAATAAAAGCACAAAATCCAGAGCATGAAAATGCTTTGGATTTTTATTATAATAAAGCCTATCACTACTTTTATACCAATAAAGATTCGGCGTATTTTTATTTTGATAAAGTTAAGGCAATTGCTATTAAAGAAAAGGACATAGCGTATTTTATGGAAACGCTAATTAGTGAAAATTGGGCTGCCAATTACCATTACGATTTTGATGTGGTCTCTGCAAACTTAAAGGTATTAGACTCTGTAATGGATGAGGAAGAGGACTATATCAATACGCTACCCCAAAGGGCCTATTACCGCTTTAGCAAGCATTATTCTCATGCCTTAAATAATTATGAGTTGGGTGATTATACCAAAGCGCTACAGTTATTTTTAAATATTGTTAGTGCTATTGAATTAGAACAGGTATTTACCAAAGACGAAAGTGTATTTGGACTTTACGTGTCCGCTCTTAATTTTATTGCTAAAATATATAGCGATGAAGCTAAGTATAATTTAGCGACACATTTTTTACAAAAAAACGAGAGAGTCTGTAAAAATACAACTTTCGATGTACAGCATTATAAGAATACCATCACAGCATTATTGTCTAACGTATATGTTAAGAAAGGCCGTTACCAAGATGCGAATACGATGCTTTATAAGGGGTTAGAAGCGTCTTCTAAAACGCGTAAAAATACCAATAGAATTATTTCTAATTACCAAAGTGTTGTTACTAATCATGTAAAATTAGAGCAACACGATAGTGCGGGGTATTACCTTAAAAAAATGAAGAACACCCTTAATGCAGCGCATCCTTTTAGGTATAAATACGAAATGGCAACAGCGGCGCTATATAAAGCAGAAGGATATTACGATAAAGCCAATGCAGCATTACAAAGGGCACTAGAGCAATTACAACAGCAAAACAACGGTAAATTACATAATACTATTGCAGAGGTTTATATGGATTTGGGGCGTTTAGATAGCACATTTTCCAACATAAAAACAGCACTTAGTTATTTTGATTTGGCAGCAAATGAGGTGCAGAAAGACTCTATAGATACAGCGGTGCAACAAACGACTAGATTTAGAGCATTACGTTCTAAAACCACCTTATTAAATATATCTAAAGCTTATAAAAAGGCTTTAGAAAGTGCTAAAATAGCAATAGACGTTCTAGATCAATTAAAGCCAACGTTTAAGAATACTACCGATAAGCTTTTTTTAATTCAAGAGGCGTATCCTGTATTCGAGTCTGGTATTGAAGCAGCGTATCAATTGTATACATCTTCCCATGATACAGCGCATCTGGATATGGCATTCTACATGTTCGAAAAAAGTAAAAGTGTACTTTTATTAGAGGCCTTATTAAATGCAAAAGCAACTGCTTATGGCGTCATTCCAAAGGCTATTTTGGAGGAGGAAACCGTCTTGAAAAGTAAAATAACCCATTTAGAAAAACAATTGCATCACCAAGCTTCTGTAGAACTTGAAGACGCTTTGTTTGCTGCAAAGTCAAAATACAGGCAGCTTATTTCTAAATTAGAATTAGATTATAAGACCTATTATGATTTAAAATATAATACAACAGTTACTTCTGTTAGCCATTTACAAAACGTACAACAAGAGGAGGATGGACTCGTATCTTACTTTTATGGGAAATCTGCCATTTATGGTATTTTTATAAGTACAACTGCGAAACACTTCATTAAGATTCCTCTTAATGCTTCCATAAAAAGGCGTTTACAAAAGTTTCAAGAGCACTTACGTGATCCTCAATCTCAAATAGCTACTTTTCAACAGGTATCATTTCAATTATATAAAACCTTGCTCAAGCCTTTGTTAACAGGAAGTGCTGTAAAAGAGATTACTGTTATTCCAGATGGATTGTTAAATTATATGCCTTTTTCGAGTTTAACTACCTCTAATACCAAATTAAAGTATCTCTTAGAAGATTATACAGTACGCTATGGACATTCGGTGACAACTTTGTTGCAATTAAAAGTAAATAAGACGCACAATGGTAAATTACTGAGTTATGCGCCTGAATTTAAAGAAGCTAAAGCCCTTCTATTACCTTTAGCTCATAATACGGAAGAGTCTAAAGCAGTGCTGCAAAATTTTAAGGGGCAAGGTTATGAGGGGACAGCAGCTAGTTTGACGCATTTTAAAACCAATGCGAAGCCCTATCATATCATTCATTTGGCAACACATGCTATTTTTAATGCCAGTGCACCCGAGTATTCGTTTTTAGCCTTCACAGCTCAAGATAGCCTAACGCCCCATTTACTCTATATTAAAGACCTGTATAATTTACAATTGAATGCTAATTTGGTAACCCTAAGCGCATGCCAAAGTGGTATTGGGACGTTGCAGCGCGGAGAGGGCCTTATGAGTCTAGCCCGCGGTTTTTATTTTAGCGGTGCCAAAAGTATTGCCAGTACACTGTGGAATATTAATGATGCTTCGGCAGCTCAACTCATGACATATTTTTATAATATGCTGGCACAGGGGTTATCTAAACCCCAAGCCCTACGAACTGCTAAGCTAGAGTTTTTAAAAACACATAAGCATACTAATTTGGTACATCCTTATTACTGGTCTGCATTTATAATTTCGGGCAACAAAATGCCTGTAGTAGATAGCGCTAGTACCAATTGGTGGTGGGGTTTAGGAGGTATAGCGGTTGTAATGGTACTTGTTTTTAGTATAAAACGCCGTTTATAGTTGCTCTAAAAGCGCTTGCGCCTGTGTTTTGTTATAGCTATAAGTAGCGATTAAAGCTTCCAAATGTGTTTTAGCGGTTAGTTTTTCTTTTTGTTGAATTGCAATGAGTGCCAAATACCAATGTGCTTCAGCCGTAAATGTTCCATGTTTTGAGATTTCTTGGGCTAATAAAGGGAGTGCTTTTTGGGGGTGTTCTAACCCTAAGTAAGCCTGTGCTTTGTAAAAATTTGAATAGCTGGTATTGAGTTGTTCTAAAAAAACTAAAGCTTCAGTATAAGCTTTGCGTTCATAAGCTAAGAAGGCTTTTCGTTCTAAAGTGTTAAGTGTATCTCCTCGAGTAATAGGGTAGGCCGTATTGGGGTAAACTTTAAAATGAGTTGCATATAAAGAGGCGTAGTTTGTGGTGAAAAAGGTGCCGTATCCCCACCAAGATGCACCTATGATAATAAGAATAGAGGCTGCAATTTTCCAGTTAAAACGCCAAGTTGCTTTAGGGGATGGATGGTGCGTTGCTTCAAAGCCTTTTAATTTGCTTTTAAGCGCCGCAGTATGTTCTGCTGTAATGGCAGCTTTTAGGTTGTTTTCATATTCTAATTGTGCCTTGAATTCAGGATCTTGGGCCAAACGCGTGTTGAACTCAGCTTCTAAATCAGGCGTTAGCGTATTAGAAAAATAGTGGTATAATAAATCTGAATTGGTCATGTTATTTGCTATTAATACGTGCTTTAAGGGTTTTCATACATCTGGATTTAGCACTTTTTACAACATTTTCATTGGTGTAAGCTGTCGATTCTACAATCTCTTTTATGGTAAAACCACGATAGTAAAATAGGGATAACAACGTTTTGCATTGTGCGCCTAATGCAGCAAAATGTTTGCGTAATAATTGCTGTTCTGTTGTAAGTGTATCCTGTGTAAACGAAATATCTTCTAAATTGCTGCTGTCATAATTTAAGTGAATTTGCTCTGTTAAACGTACTGTTTTAGGTGCCTTCTTAAGTTTATTATAAATTAAATGTTTGCCTATGCTAAACAAATAGGTAGATACACTAGAGGTTAACGTGGTGAGTGTACCACTAAGCACATTATTGTAAAATATAATGTAAGCATCTTGATATACATCTATTATATCGTCGCGCTCTAGGTCGTAACGACGGGCAAAATTGATAAACTGTTCACGATGGTCCTCATATAATTTTTTAAAAAGTGTATCGTCACCTTTTTTTAGTGCTTCTATCGATATCTGTTTTATCATTTAATACAATTAAAGATGTAAGGTTAACATGTGTGCGACGAATTTAACTTTTTTTAAGGACTTATCTTTTAGAGTGTGAGTCTTTTATACAAAGACTTTACAACAAAGGCATAATAACTTGTACCATGAAATTTCAAAAAAAATAAAAATTGATGTTAACCTTCTGTTGCCTTTGGTTATAAAAGTACAAATGAAACTAGTATAAATTTTAAACGTAAAAATTATGAAACGAATTACACAAACATTAAAGTATGGATTACTAATTATAGCTGTTGGTATATGGTGTTCTTGTTCTCCAGAGGATGGCGAACCAGGCGATGTAGGGCCTCAAGGTGAACAAGGTATTCCAGGAATTCAAGGCGAATCGGGCACAGCAGGCGAGCCTGGAGAGCCAGGCCCTCAAGGCGAACCAGGAGAACCAGGCCCTCAAGGCCCTCAAGGCGAACCAGGTGCTGATGGTAATGCCAATATTGTGATGAAGGTTATAGATGGTAGCGCAACATGGGTGCCAAGTAATTATTTGGGCAAGTCAGCGTCACTTTTCTCGATTGACGATCCAGACCTGTCCCAAGCTGTTTTAGACAATGCTGTAATTTTAGTGGACTTTCAATTATTTGGAGAGGACATATGGCACCCGTTATTATTTAACTGGACCAATAGTGCAGATGATCAACAAATTATAACGTACACCTACGAATTAGGTAAAATAAACATCTATGCATTTAGGTCTGAAGATGCCATAAATCCTGGTATTTCTAAGTTGCGTTATTTTATCATTACGGCTTCCACAACGAGTGCTACTGGGAAAGCTAACGCCAACAGTAAAGTGTATAGGGAGCTGTTAAACCACTACAATTTTTAATCCCTATACCCCTATAATTAGCTATTAACATTAAATAAAACAATCATGAAAAATCTAACAGACAAACAGCTTTTACTGGCGCGACAAGAGTTTAAGACTTACTTTTCGCAAAGTAAAGCACAACTTTCAAAAATTAATATCAAGACAGATTTGCAGCTTTATAAAAAAGCACAGTTGAATAACAGTTTTGAGGCGCTTGGTTGTATTGGTTATAACAGTACGTTTAGAGCGTTAACAGCAACGATTCAAATTAAAAAAACGTATGGATATTTAGGTCAGTTATGCAGTAAGGGCTCTTATGAATATGTGCGTTTTTATATCGATTATAAGAAGGGTGAAGGATGGGAGGATTTAGGCTACGTGGGGCTGAACGTTCATGATATCCCAGATACTAAAGGCTGTGATGGACTTTTAAAAAAGCCCATAGATTATGTGGTGCGTTTGCCTTTTACCCCTAAAATAGAGTATTGTTCTGTTGAAAATTTACCTAAAATTAAAGCGGTACTGTTATGGAATGCAGTGCCAGAGGCAGAAGATTCTACACTTAGCAAGGGCACTTATACCTGGGGCGATGTGCAAGAGGCAGACATACAAATAGAACCTTTTATATTTAAACTCCCAGATTTTAAAATTCCTGAAGTGGCAAAAGTGTTAGACGATTTGGTACTGAACCCTAATTTATCTTTAAACACACTACTAGAGCAGGCGCCCAATCCGCCAATCCTTAAAAGTAAATTTGCTGCACTTACGAAAAAGGAAAATTTTAACTTTTCCCAATTGGCATCTCACTACAAGCCTTTAGAGATAGAGCCACATCGTTTTGGTTTTAAGATGCTGGCAGAATTAGAACACACTACAACCTTGTCTACCTACGCCACTTTTAATACTATATTTAAAGCTAATAAACTGTCTTTAGACGAAAGTCTAGTGGCTTTAAGTCAGTTAAAATGTAATACCTCTTATGAAGAGTTGGTATGTGTGGGAGCCGATTACCATAACGATGCTTTGGTAGCGACCTTAAAACTAAAACGCCCTAATGGTTATAGTGGTAATTTGTGCAGTAGTGGTAGTAAGGAGTATGTGTCGTTTTGGTTGCAAACCGAGGATTGCGAATGGATTCATGCGGGCACAAAGGCCATACGTGTACACGATATTAAAGACTTTCCAAAAGGAGGTTTGTTTTACTCTGTAGTACAACCATATAATTTTGATGCTTTAAGAACAAATTGCAAAACGCCAAAGGTACTGCGTGTAAAAGCAGTATTGTCTTGGGGTACACCTCCTGTAGGCATGGCATGTTCGCGTTGGGGTAATACTTTAGACAGGCTTATAGAAATAGCACCATTACAGTGGAATGGTAAATTGCCACAGATTACAGCTATAGGTGGTGTAGCCGTTAGTGAGATAAAACCTAATGGTTTAACCGTATTTGAAGCTAAAATAGGTGATGCAAATCTTAATGCTTTAGAAGATAGTGGCTTTCAAGGTCGTATTGTGGTAAAAGGTATCGTAACACCATTTATAGGGCAGAAATACAGAGTAAAAGTGACTAATGAAACTAAAGGCACGTCGTACTATGTTACCGATGAATTTTACGTAAAAGGTACAGGTGTGAATAGGTTACAAAAGCCAGTTGGCGATGTGTATACCTATTTGGCAAATGAAAAAGTTTTAGCTATTTTCTCTCCTCGAACCGACGATTTATTAACGCTTACTATAGAAAATGTCACTACAGGCTTGCAGTCTAGCGGACATAGCTTTCAAATGGACAGTACTCCTCCAAAATTAGCGCTTGCAATTGATGATGGTGGCAACTGTACCCATTATACCAAAGGAGGTATTATTACAGGAACTTATAGTGTCCAAGAACAGCATTTAAGTAAATTTCGACTGGCCACTTCAATTACAGAACCTGTTTCGGTATTGAAAAGTTCCGATGCCTCAGATCCTACTTCGGGAAATTTCTCTGTAGTAAGCTCTAAGAATTTAAATTGTGGCAAAATTACATTGCGTGCTTACCCTCGAACTGTAGTGAATAGCATACGCATGCATTCTGGAGTACGCACCGAACGTATTGTGTGCTTGGCAGACGCCTAATACGATTTAAAGACAAAAATTTTGCATATATGTCGTTTCTTTTTCTACTATTCTTACGTTAAAAAATAAAACCTTAACTACGGCTAAGCTTTAATTTTTGCCTTAGACTAGCGAAAAGTAATGCAACATATTTATACGAAATAGAAAACGTCAAGATGAGTTCATTTTATGTTTTTAAAAGTACAGCTGTTTTCATGGGCAACCTGATTACAGCTGTTTTTTTTAATTGTATTTTAAAATGACATAAAGGTACAATCAACCAGATCTGCGATAATGTGGATAACCAAGCCTAAGCCCAAAATTCGAGAGGTTTTAGGGATGCTAAAGAATATATAAAACAATATAGCAAAATAGGAGTGTAAGGGGTGATAGCCAATGCTACACCGGTTAGGATCGAAAATAGGGGTCGCTAAGAGGTGGTCCAAATCTATAAGCATGCCAAGCAACATGGTAAGATAAGCCTTTTTCCATGTTGATTTAAAAAACAATAAGGCAACCACTAGAGGCAGTAAAATATGGCAGCCGTAATGGGCAAGGTTTTGTAGCATTATAATGCTGTTAAGGATTGATTTTCGAGATAGTTCAAGGCGTTGGGACCTTCGTTAAAGAGTAAATCTAAAATGCTAAGGTTCTCAATATAGCCATGTTTTGAGGAAAACACTTGTGTGTAAGGTGTGAAATGCTGCTTCATTGTAGATTTAGCATTTACGAGACCACGTAAATCGATGGCATTGGCGATTTGCTTTTCAAAAGTTGTTGTTTTTGAAATATGAGCCTCTAATTGCAAACAATCGCAAATCACCTCAAAACATTTTAAATTGAAATCCAGTAATAGCTCTATTTTTTCGAAAAATAACGGTTTTAATTCGTCTTCGTAAAACTCAAAAAAAGGCGAGGTCCTGTAGGCAGACTCTAAAGATTTCCAGTGCTGCAATTGCCATTGCTCGTCATTAAAAACAGTGACTTCGGCATAAGGCTTTCGGTTTTTTTGAGAATAGATCACTGGTATATTTAGTAATAAACGCCCATTAGCACCATAGATGTAACTGCGGTTGCGATAGGTTTGTTTCATAAAGTTATCACATACCTCAAAGGTCACTGTATCGGCCTGGGCTATGGCTACGAAATGCGCAACAGTTGGAAAGTAAGTGGGATGAATAACTACAGTCACAACAAGTAGAGCTTAAATGGCTTTCGCTTTTTTATTTTTACGCCATGTATTAAAGCCTATCCATCCTGCTAATAAGATTAAAAAAGGAATGATAAATGAAGTAGCTTTTCCTTTACCATGTACCGTTGTAAAGAAACGCTCCCAGCGTGGTTTAAGACCGTTCCAACTCATCCAAATAAAAACAGGTTTTCCTAAAACGTGGTCGTAAGGTACAAGCCCCCATGCTCTGGCATCTATAGAATTATGACGGTTATCTCCCATCATCCAATAATAGTCCTGTTTAAAGGTGTAGCTTGTAGCGACTTCGCCGTTTATTAAAATTTGGTTGCCATTAACGCTTAAAGTATTGTCTTCGTATTCGCTAATCGCACGTTTGTAAAGCGGTAAAACATCAAGATCTAAAGCTATTGTAGCGCCTTTTTTTGGTAAATACAGTGGACCAAAAAAATCAACATTCCAATTGTAATTAGGATCGTGAGGAAATATATTAGGATCTCTTTCACCTTTAATTTGTTTGTTTATTTTTATACTAGAAACATTAGGATGTTTTTTAAATTTTTCAGCAGCTTCATCAGACACAGCGGGTAAATAATAACTAGAGATTTGGCGGTCTACAGGATAGGCTCCATCTGTAATATCGTATCTTGAGGCTAAGAAATTAGGATCGAATTGGTGTGTTTTTGGTTTTACATAATAACTAAATTGTAGCTTAGCACGATCTGGTAATTCGTTTTTCTTACCATTAATGAAAACATAGCCATTTCGCACTTCTAAAGTATCTCCAGGTAAACCCACACAGCGTTTTACAAGGTTTGTTTTTTTATCTATAGGTTTGTAATAATTGCGGTCTGGATGAAAATCGTTCATGTCTAAAAGCGTATCTGCAGGCTGGTTAAAGACGACAATTTCGTTGCGTTTAATTTTTTCGAAACCAGGTAAGCGTAAGTATGGTAATTGTAATTTGTTAATCCAAGAGGTTTTACGCGCATTATAATCGTCATTAAAGGCATAAGACTTTAGTTTTAACCCAGGAATCGTATCGTGTACCATAGGGGCGGCAATAGTAGACATTGGCACTCTAGCGCCATAATGAAATTTGCTTACAAACAAGAAATCACCTACCAATAACGATTTTTCCAAAGAGGAAGACGGGATGGTAAAGGGTTGCATAAAATAGGTGTGCACTATGGTAGCGGCAACAATAGCAAAAAGAATGGAACTTGTCCATTCCCCAGATGAAGATTTAGGTTGAAGACTTCTGTTTTCAATATATTGTACATCTGCAACATAGTTGAGGTAATAGTTATAAAATCCTAAAGACGCCACAGCTAAAAACGTATCTGTAGAGGTGTTTTTTCCAAAACTTCTAGCGGTTTCTACCCAAACCACTATAAACATGATGATATTAACTACTGGCAGAAATAATAAGATGACCCACCACCAAGGGCGGTTAATAATTTTCATTAAAACCACAGCGTTATATACAGGAACAAAAGCTTGCCATGCCTGTTGGCCAGCTTTAACATAAAGTTTCCAAGTGCCTAAGCCATGTATCACTTGAATTAGTAATAAAAATAGAAGCCATTGTGTCCAAGTCATAATCTTAAAATTTAATCTGCTGTTTGTAGTTTAAGCGTCTTGTAGGTTACAGTATTATTGGGAGTTAACCAATATTTAACACATCGTTCATAGAGAATACTCCTGTTTTTCCAGCTGCTAACCATTCTGCAGCAATAACAGCACCTAAGGCAAAACCTTGTCTGTTGTGTGCAGTATGTTCAATTTCTATGGTATCGACTTCACTTTTATAGGTAACACTGTGCGTACCTGGTACATCTTCAATACGTTTTGCTGCAATAGGAATCGTATTTGGAGCCTCTTTTTCTAAGTTCCAAGCGGTATAGTTTGCATTGTTGGCAATCACATCTTCTGCTAAAGAAATGGCAGTACCACTAGGAGCATCTAGCTTTTTGGTATGGTGAATTTCTTCCATAGATACATCGTATTGCTTTAAATTACTCATCATTTTAGCCAATACTTTATTGAGTTCGAAAAAAATATTAACGCCTAAGCTAAAGTTAGACGCATAAATAAAGGCTCCTTTTTTTTCTTTACATAAGGCCACGGCTTTATCGTAATTATCCAACCAACCAGTTGTGCCTGAAACTACAGGAACGTTATGGTTTATGCAGTTGGTAATATTGTTATAAGCCACTGCAGGAAGACTAAAATCTATAGCGACATCTGCTTTGGTAATATCATATTCAACATCATCCTTATCTATAGTAAGTATAACATTGTGTCCACGATTAATGGCTATTTGTTCGATGGTTTTACCCATTCTGCCGTATCCTAATAATGCTATGTTCATATATGTGTTTGTATTGTAATTTGAATGTATTTGCAACCGTCTTTAAAAGACCAGATTTACATTTAGAATTTAAAATTTAAAGTTAGTCCAGCGTTACCACTTCTATCCATAGGATTAAGTTGGTAATGCGGCGCTAAGGTAAGGTTTTCATCGATATTATACTGAAGTAAATGTGCATCTACATTGGCATCTAATATATTAAGCGCATAAATACCTACAGAGACTAAAAGGGCGACTTCGGTATTTCGTCGCGTGAGACGTTGGGCACGAATTAAGCCATCATTAGACACACGAGGCTCTTCTAGTAAATTGCCTTGTGCATCTCTAAAGAATTCATCGTCACTAAAACCTGCCAATCTTCTTTTAAAAGCGTCTCGAAATCTATTATGTTCTTTATTTTGGGTAATATAAAAATAAAGGCTAGTCCCAAGCGCACCATATACAATAGGTATTTTCCAGTATTTCTTATTGTAAGCCTGTCCTAAACCTGGCAAAATAGCCGAAAAGAATGTGGCTTTTGCAGGTCTTAAAGGATCGTAAATTCGTGTTTTACTAGGAATACTGTCGGTAATCTTTAAGGTCGCAGTTGTGCTCGTGCTATCTTTAGGAGTATTTTCTTGTTGCGAGAGGCAAGAAAATGAACAAAATAGAGCAAGTACAAGTCGTATTACATATTTATTCAGCACGCTGTACTAATTTTTTTATACGGTTAAAATCTTCTTCAGAATGAAACGGAATGATAATTTTTCCTTTTCCATTTTTAGAGACTTTAACGTCTATTTTATGCCCAAAGTATTCTGAAAAGTCTTTTATGCCTTTTTTAACATGCTTAGGCACATCCTCTTCTGCTTTAGTAGCCCCTTCCTTAGTTTTAGGGCTATTGTATTGCCTTACCAATTCTTCGGTGTCTCTAACCGATAGTTTTTTAGATAATACCACCTCATAAATATCGAGTTGCGCACTTTGATCTTCAATAGTAATTAGCGCACGACCATGACCCATAGAAATAAAGCCATCTCGCATTCCTGTTTGAATAATAGGGTCGAGCTTTAACAGTCGCAAATAATTTGTAATGGTAGAGCGTTTTTTTCCAACACGCTCACTCATTTGCTCCTGCGTTAAATTAATTTCATCTATGAGGCGTTGGTAAGACAATGCGATTTCTATAGGATCTAAATCTTGGCGTTGAATATTTTCTACCAATGCCATTTCAAGAGATTCCTGATCGTTTGCAATACGAATGTAAGCAGGTATCGTTTCTAGGCCTACCAATTTAGAGGCTCTAAAACGACGCTCCCCAGAAACCAGCTGGTATTTGTCAAATTCTAATTTACGAACCGTTATAGGCTGGATAATCCCCAATTCTCTAATAGACGAGGCCAACTCTTGTAAGGATTCTTCACTAAAGTTAGTTCGGGGTTGAAATGGATTCACCTCAATAGAGGTAATATCTAGTTCTACAATACTGCCTATAACTTTATCTGCGCCTTTGTCTTGCACCGATTGTATGTCGTTACTAGGGTCTTTTAAAAGTGCGGATAAGCCTCTACCTAAAGCCTGTTTCTTTGTTGCCTTCGCCATAATTTAGGTGTTTTTTGTAATGATTTCTTCTGCTAAGCTTAAGTAATTAGACGCACCTTTACTTGCTGCATCATAATTAATAATGCTTTCACCGTAACTAGGTGCTTCACTTAAACGTACGTTTCTTTGAATGATGGTTTTAAACACCATATCATTAAAGTGCTTTTGCACTTCTTCCACAACCTGATTAGACAGACGCAATCGCGCATCGTACATGGTTAAGAGTAAACCTTCATAATCTAAGGTTTTGTTGTGTACTTTTTGTACACTTTTTATGGTATTTAATAATTTGCCTAATCCTTCTAAGGCAAAGTATTCGCATTGTATAGGGATCAACACAGAGTCTGCCGCTGTAAGTGCATTAAGCGTTAATAAGCCTAATGAAGGGGCACAATCTATGAGAATATAATCGTAATCATTTTTAAGGTCTTGTAATACCTTTTTAAGCATGTATTCGCGTTCATCCTTGTCTACCAACTCAATTTCAATAGCCACAAGGTCAATATGTGCAGGAATAATGTCTAAATTAGGGGTGTCTGTAGAAATAATAGCTTCTTTAGCCGTATTGGTATGCTCTAACAACTGGTAGGTGCCAATTTCTACGCTTTCTACATCTATGCCAAGTCCAGACGTCGCATTCGCCTGCGGATCGGCATCTATAAGCAAAACTTTTTTTTCTAAGACACCAAGAGATGCTGCTAGATTTACAGAAGTAGTGGTCTTGCCTACGCCTCCTTTTTGGTTAGCAATTGCAATGATTTTCCCCATTGATTGATTTGGTTTTATATTTCGTAAAAATACAATTATTTATGAGGAATAAAAACCGAACTTGTTAACACTTGGTAAAATCATTTTAGGGGGTGGCATATAGGATATATCATAAAGTTTAACAGATTTTTGTGAGAAAATAAGCGTTTGATGTTAGAAATTTGATATGCTAAAATAAACCTCATGAGACAAGACAAATTCGTAGTTCTAAAATTGAAATGGGTATGCTATACCTTGTTGCTGTTAACACATGTACCATTACATGCGCAAATTAAACAAACTGCCACAATAGAAGGGATTACAGCGTACCAATTGGATAATGGACTTGAGGTTTTGTTGTTTCCAGACCATTCGACACAAACCATAACGGTTAATATGACCTACAAAGTAGGGTCGAAACACGAAGGTGCTGGAGAGAAAGGTATGGCGCATTTGCTAGAACATATGGTGTTTAAGGGAACGCCAAAGCATCCAGATATTCCTGAAGAATTAACGGCTAGAGGGGCTAGACCTAATGGAACGACTTATTACGACCGCACCAATTATTACGAGACTTTTAATGCTACCGACGATAATTTAGAATGGGCTTTAGATTTAGAAGCAGACCGTATGCTCAATTCTTTTATAGCGAAGAAAGATTTGGAGTCTGAGTTTTCTGTAGTGCGTAATGAGTTTGAAAGTGGAGAAAATTCTCCAGAAAATGTACTTCGATTAAAAGTAATCAATACGGCTTATTTATGGCATAATTATGGGAATGCGACCATTGGAAACCGGTCTGATATAGAACGCGTGCCTATAGAAAAATTACAGGCATTTTACAAAAAATATTACAGGCCAGATAATGCCGTTTTAATGGTAACGGGTAAGTTTGATACAGACAAAACATTAAAGCTTATAGAGAAGAAATTTAATGATTTGCGCAATCCTTCTACTCCTTTAAAAGATATTCCTACAATAGAACCTCCTCAGGATGGAGAGCGACGTGTTACTTTAAATCGTGTTGGGGACTTACAAATAAGTGCTGCTTTATACCATTTGCCTGCAGGATCTCATGAAGATTTTGCTGCCATGAGTGTGGCCGAGTTAATTTTAACCGATAAACCTTCGGGGCGTTTGTACAAAGCTTTAATAGATGGAAAAAAAGCGTCTAGTTTGTATTCGTATGCTCCCTTTACTAAGGAACCTTCGTTTCTTTATATTAATGTAAATGTGCCTTCAGATAAAAGTTTGGACGATGCAGAGTCTACAATGTTAACACTTTTAGATGGTTTAAAGACCTCGCCTGTTACTAAAGAAGAAGTAGAGCGTGCTAAGGCGAAACTGTTAAAGGGTTTTGATCAGATGAATAGGAATGCATCGTATATGGGCTTGTATATGAGTGAGTTTATTGGTGCTGGCGACTGGCGCTTAGCGTTTATTCAAAGAGATCGTATCGCGCAAATGACTGTAGCTAAAGTTAATGCAGCTTTACAGCGCTATATCATACCTACTAATAGAACTGTTGGAGTATTTCAACCCGATGAAAACTCAGAGTGTGTGGCTATAGCGCATACAGAAAATTTAGAAGCACTTGTGACAGATTACAAGGGTAAAGCCGCTTTTGGTGTTGGAGAAGCTTTTGAAGTGTCTTATGAAAATATTCAAAAACGACTCCACTCGGGTGAGTTGGATACGTTGCCTATAACTTACGGATTTATAAAAAAAGACAATAGAGGGGAAACAGTAACGCTGCGTTTTATTTTTAGAAATGGTAATGTAGACGATTTTATGCATAAAGCTACAATAGCCAGTTATACCGCGCGTATGCTCAATAAAGGTACGACATCGAAATCACGTCAAGCTATAGAAGATGCTTTAAGTGCTCTAAAGTCATCGATTTATTTTTCAGGATCTAGTGGGCGGGTAAGTGCGACGATTACAACTATAGCTCCCCATTTACAAGAAACATTAAAACTTATGGCAGAACTTTTAAAAACTCCAAAGTTTGATGTTACCGAGTTGGAAAAATTAAAAACAGAAGACTTGGCGCGTCTTGAGAAAAGTAAAACCCAACCTCAATTTTTAGTACAAAAACGTTTAAGACGTTTAAATCAAGACTATAAGAAAGGGCATCCATTTTACGTGGGTACTTTAGAGGAAGACATAGAAGCTATACAAGCTGTAACGGTAAAAGATTTAAAAGCTTATTATGAAGCGTTCTATGGTATTTCTAACAATGCGAGTTTAGTGGCCATTGGAAATATAGATGAAGAGGCGTTAAAGGCTTATTTTCAAACCGAGTTTACTAATTTTAGAGTCGACAAACCTTACGAACCTATAGAGAAACCTTATAAAGTGAATACGCCAGTGGATGAGCATATAGTGGTGCCAGATAAAAAAAATGCGGTAAGTATAGGGGTGTTGCCTTTAGAGATTACTACCGAAGATGAAGATTATCCT
Organism: uncultured Hyunsoonleella sp.; assembly: GCA_964562415.1. GTDB lineage: Bacteria > Bacteroidota > Bacteroidia > Flavobacteriales > Flavobacteriaceae > Jejuia. The sequence continues at coordinate 25,860 of CAZLTR010000012.1, forward strand.
GCTTTGGAAATTGCAGGAGAAATTTTTGGAGGCGGATTTTTAAATTCTAGAATTACAGAGCGTTTGCGTCAAAAAGACGGAGTAAGTTATGGGGCCGGTGGTGGTGTACGTGTTTCTAATAATCCTAAAAGTAAAGCATCGAGTGCATTAGTGTATGCTATATATGCTCCAGAAAACGCAGATAAAGTGAAACTTGGATTTAAAGAAGAAATTGCAAGATATATTAAAGATGGCATTACAGAAGACGAGCTTAAAGTAGCAATTACGAGTTGGGTGCAAGGGGCACAAGTTTCTAGAGCAAAAGACAATGAATTGTCTGGTACTATAGTGAACATGCTTTATTATAACAGAGACATGTCGTTTTACAAGGCTTTAGAGGAGAAGGTTAAGGCACTAACGGTTAAAGAGGTTAATAAAGTGATTAAAACGTATTTTAAGCCTATAGAAACATGGACCCTAATTCATGGTGGCGATTTTAAAACGGTTCCTATTAAAACCACTACTAGGGCCAAGCCAGATTAATTGTAAGGATGCTGTTTTAGATGAATTAAAGAGTTGATTTTGTGGGGTGTAAGTCCTAAATATGGGGTTAAAACCAAAGTAAATCTGGCAATTGATTCAAATCCTAAAATTAAGGTGTACCTTTGTGCGAAATAAAAAGAAGCAACTCAAGTTTAAGTTTAGAATAAGCCTTATTTATAAGGCAACTCATAAAATGAAGTGTGCAAAGATTTTTGCAAGTATATGAGAAACGCTTCGTAAACACATTATATGTCATTTCAATCTCTTGGCTTATCCGAAGCCTTGCTCAAAGCCATTAATAAAAAAGGCTATACCACACCAAGTCCAATCCAACAAAAAGCCATACCTCAAGTTTTAGAGGGGCATGATGTATTGGCATCTGCGCAAACTGGTACAGGAAAAACGGCAAGTTTTACATTGCCATTGTTACATTTACTTTCTGAAAATCCTAAAGAAAAGTTTAAACCTATTCGTGCTTTAATTTTAACGCCTACGAGAGAATTGGCCGCACAAGTTTATGCTAATGTTAGGGAGTACAGCGTATTTTTAAATTTAAGATGTGCAGTGATTTTTGGTGGTGTTTATCTAAAACCACAAGTCGCTACGATAAAGCAAGGCGTGGATATTTTGGTGGCTACACCAGGGCGTTTATTAGATTTGCAAAATCAGGGGTTATTATCTCTAAAACGTATCGAAATTTTTGTATTGGATGAAGCCGACAGAATGCTGGATATGGGGTTTTTAAGAGATATTGAACGCGTGCTTAAAATGATGCCCAATCAACGTCAAAACTTAATGTTTTCGGCAACCTACTCTAAGGAGATTAAAAAATTAGCCAATGGTATATTAAGCACACCTGTACAGATAGAAGTTTCACCAGAAAACACGACGGTAGAAGCGATAAGTCAAAAAGTACACCGCGTTGCAAAGGGGCTCAAAACGGGATTGATTATAAAGCTTATTTCTGAAGGCAATTGGGAACAGGTGCTCGTATTTACCCGTACAAAGCATGGTGCAAATCGACTTTGTGAAAAAATGATAAAAGCTAATATTACTGCTGCGGCCATACATGGGAACAAAAGTCAAGGTGCTAGAGTAAGAGCTTTAGCAGGTTTTAAGAATGGGACAGTTCGTGTTTTGGTGGCTACAGACATTGCAGCGCGGGGCTTGGACATTCCGTTGTTGCCACACGTTATTAATTTCGAGTTGCCTAATATAGCAGAAGACTATGTACACAGGATAGGTCGAACAGGTAGAGCAGGAGCGAAAGGCGAAGCTTTATCTTTGGTAAGTGCCGATGAAACTTCATATTTAAAGGCTATAGAGAAATTAACGGGTCTAGAGTTGCCTGTTTCTATTATAGAAGGTTTTGAACCAGATCCTAATGCATCTACCGCTCCAATAAAACAGGGGCAAGGCCGACAAAGACGACAGCCAAGATCTAACTCTAATAATTCAAGGAATTCGAAGAAAAATACATCGAGAAAGCCAAAACAAGGTAGGCAACGAAACCATTAAACGCTTATATGGAATCTCAACCAAATAATCCACTACATGGCGTTACTTTAGAACAATTATTAAATACATTGGTCGCACATTATGGATGGGAATATATGGGGCATACCATTTCCATTAGATGTTTTAATGACAACCCTTCTATAAAATCTAGTTTAAAGTTTTTAAGAAGAACCCCGTGGGCAAGAGCAAAAGTGGAGGCCATGTTTTTAAACATGTTGCAGCATAAAAAATTAAAATAGAGGTGTATTTTAAATGCCAATGTACGGCTACAGTTTCTTGAGATAACGTTGAAGTATTGGAGAGAAGTCTTGTTTTGCAGTGTTTTGTAAAACTGTTTTGAATTGTGTCATGTCTATAGCATCAATGGTTTTAAAATTGAAACATCCCTTTTGAAATTTGATGCCTTTTGCTGTTTTCTTAAAGTTGGTTAACAGGTCAGGATAGCAATACATTACCATAGAGTGGTATGAAAAATGATGTTTAGTAGCCGCGATTCCATATTTAAACACCCCTTCTTGTTTATAAACTAGAGCCGCTTTACAGCCCATAATAGCGTTTACTTCAACGCTTACCATTTTGTCATATTCACGAATGAGTGTGTCTAAAATTTTAAATACTTTTTTAGAATTTTCAGGTTGCTTGTTTATAAACGTTTCTACAGTCATCTGTGTTGGTTTAGAGTAAATTCGTATTTATGGCACTATTCTAGCATTTAAAACATACATTTATTTTTTGTTGATGATCATCTCAATCTCTGAAGATGAATTGTGATACCGATCTGATATAATGTTAATACTATAACTTTCGAAAGTTAAGGTAAGTCCGTTTTTAATATCCGAACTGTAAAAGTTGAAATGTTTAGTTGTATTTTTTGAGGTTAGTTTAAGTGTGTAAGATACATCGCTAAAATAAGTCCTAGTGTTGTCATTAGAAGGCGCATCATAGCCGTATTCCTCCATGCAATTTGTGATTTCTAAATGTATTGTATGTGTTTTTTCAGTTAGTGTTGCTTTTTGAAGATTGGAAAGGGCAAATGTTTTTCCAAATTTAGTTGGTGTGATGATAAGAAAGCTGTTAACACCTGCTGTCTGGAATGAAAGGAAATAGTTCTTGTATGCTTTTGTATTGTATGTTTGAGAAGCGGTCTTAGAGCTGCTGTAAAATTCAGCGGCCATATTTTCATTATCATGAACTCTAAGGTATTTGTCACCCTGTAGATGTGCCGCAGCAGTGGAGTCGTAGATTTGAAAAAAGGTGCTTAGCTTGAGGTCTTCGTATGAAGTAATGTTATTATGAGAGCCTTTTGTAAGTTGTATGCGTTGGCCTTGTGCTTGCGTATTAAAATTATTTAACATTAAAACGAATAGTATTACTAGGGGGACGTATTTCATTTTGAGGTCTTCATAAGATGAGCTTCAGTTTTAAAGATAAGTAGTAATGCTAAGTTTACAAGATGTATTTTAGGTTTTACATTGTTTTAGTAACAATAGAACTGTTTTAAAATATGCTGCGTTTTTAGTAAAACGTAGTGTTAGGCCATTAAAATTTCTAAAATAGAAATAGCCGTAACGCTAATTTTAGAACCAGGGCCAAATATAGCCACAGCGCCAGCGTCATATAAATGCTCGTAATCGGTATTAGGAATAACACCGCCTACAATAACCATGATGTCTTCGCGGTTATAAGCAGCAAGTGCTTTTATAACTTGAGGAACTAATGTATTATGGCCTCCAGCCTGTGATGAGATACCTAAAATATGAACGTCGTTTTCCACGGCCTGTTTGGCTACTTCTTCAGGGGTTTGAAACAAGGGAGCGATATCCACATCAAAGCCTATATCGGCATAACCTGTTGCTATGACTTTGGCACCACGATCGTGACCATCTTGTCCCATTTTAGCGACTAAAATTCTGGGCCTGCGTCCTTCTGCCTCAGCAAAAGTTTGGGCCAATTCTTGTGCTTTTATAAAATCGGGGTCGTTATGTATGGTTTTGCTGTACACGCCAGAGACAGATTGTATAGGGGCTTTATGCCTCCCAAATTCATGTTCTAGAGCAGCGCTTATTTCTCCTAACGTTGCTCTTGCACGAGCGGCTTCTATGGCTAAAGCAAGTAAATTGAACCTCTCATCGTGCGTAGTCGAAGTTAAAGAAATTTTAGCAGCTTCGGTTAATTTTTGAAGAGTTTCTTTAACTTTAGAAGTATCTCTTGTTGCTTTTATTTGATTTAAACGTGCTATTTGTGCTTCTCGAACTCGTCTATTGTCTATGTTTAAAATAGGAATATTACTGCTTTCTGTTGTTGCAAATTGGTTAACACCAATAACAAGATCTTGTCCAGAATCGATGCGGGCTTGTTTTTGGGTTGCGGCCTGTTCTATTTTTAATTTTGGAACTCCCGCTTCAATAGCTTTTAGCATTCCACCCAAACTTTCAATGTCTTGAAGATGCGTCCACGCTTTCTGCGCAATATCATGTGTGAGACGTTCTACATAAAAACTCCCTGCCCAGGGGTCTATAGTTTTTGTAATTTGGGTTTCTTTTAAGAGGTAAAGCTGTGTATTTCTTGCAATACGTGAAGAGAAGTCTGTAGGAAGACCTATAGCCTCATCTAATGCATTGGTATGTAAGCTTTGTGTGCCGCCAAAAATGGCAGCTGTAGCTTCAATAGTTGTTCTGGCAATATTGTTAAATGGGTCTTGTGCGGTTAAACTCCAGCCAGAAGTTTGGCAATGGGCTCTCAGGGCTAAAGATTTAGGGTTTTTAGGCCCAAACGGTTTTATAAGTTTGGCCCATAATAAGCGCGCGGCACGCATTTTGGCAATCTCCATAAAGTGCTGCATACCTATGCCCCAGAAAAAAGAAAGTCTAGGGGCTAGTGTATCAATAGGAATTCCAGCAGCTAAGCCTGTTTTTAAATATTCTAAACCGTTTGCTAGGGTGTATGCTAATTCTAGATCGCAAGTGGCACCTGCTTCCTGCATGTGGTAGCCCGATATGCTAATACTGTTAAACTTAGGCATATGTTTGCTGGTATATTTAAAAATATGCGCAATAATATGCATGGAAGGCTTTGGTGGGTAAATGTATGTATTACGCACCATAAACTCCTTTAAAATATCGTTTTGAATGGTGCCAGATAAACGTTCTAACGAAACACCACTTTCTTGGGCAGCGACACTATAAAATGCTAAAATGGGTAATACGGCACCATTCATAGTCATAGATACCGACAGTTGGTCTAGGGGAAGGTCTTTAAAGAGACGCTTCATGTCCTCGACGGTGTCTATAGCGACACCTGCTTTACCAACATCTCCCACAACACGTTCATGATCGCTATCATAACCACGGTGTGTGGCTAAATCGAATGCTACCGATAAGCCTTTCTGGCCAGCAGCGAGATTACGCTTGTAAAAGGCGTTGCTTTCTGCCGCAGTACTAAATCCAGCATATTGTCGAATGGTCCAAGGTTTTTGCGTATACATGGTACTGTAAGGGCCTCTTAAAAAAGGAGGGATACCTGCAGCAAAATTCATATGGTCTAGGTTGGTTAAGTCGTCCCGGGTGTACTTAGATGCAATGCCAATCCCTTCAGCAGTTGCTGTAGTTTTAGAAGGAGCTTCATCTAGAAGCCCCTTCGTGTCTATAGTGATATGTTGAAGGTTTTTACGCATTAGGAGTACCGCCTTTGTAAAAAGGTGGAATTATTATTATTGAGGAGTTTTGTTAAAATCTACTTTAGTTGTTTCGACGGGTTTTACAGTTGTAGGGTCAATATTAAGAAGATTAGCATAGTAGAAATCTAAGGCAATATAAATGGCTAAGTATTTATCCTTTGTGGCTAAACTGTAATGAGATTGTACGGCAGGACCATATAGCTTGGTGCTCATACTATTGGTTTTAATAAGTGCATTTAGGGTTGTTTTTAAGTCTTTATTGGTGAGGTTGTCTCCAATACAACCTACAATAGGGTGCTTATAATTTAATGCTGAGCTATTCCAAAGATTGGTTTTAGATTTTAAAACCTCTGCTATTTTAAAGGTATGCGGTGTGGCTATTTCGGCAAATTTGGCACGTTTATAAGTTGCATCTCTAAGAAATTGAGAATAAGCACGTGTGAGATTTGGATTGGTTTTACCGTAATGTTTGGAGATGTCATCTTCAAAAGCAAATAGTGCTTCATTGAGAAGTTTTAAATCAAAATTATCGCAATTTACAACAATGCCTTTTTCCGAGAATTCATAGGCAGTTAAGGTTTTTTCTTTAGCAACTTCTTTACAACTCCATAAAGTGGCTACTACTAAAAATGCGGCAATGTGGTTTAATTTAAGTGTCATATTAATTACTCTTTTTTTAATCGTTTGTATTCTGAATTTTGGGTTAATCGTTTTTCTATGATTGGGGCTATTAATGTTTTTCGTTTGTGCGTTTTTGTGAAAGGAAACAGCTCTAAGGTTGCTTTTACACGTTCTTCTGGGTTGGTATAGGCATTTATACCCACGCTAATTTTAGATCCAGAAGCAAATTGGCTACTTTCTTCATGGGCACTTTCTTTAATTTTTCGCTGAATGGTACCTGCTTTTAATTGTTTTAAAAAACCACCATTGGCTTCTATATCTTTAAATAAAATTAAGGCTTTTTCGGCAAATTGCGCAGTGAGACTATCGATGTAATAGCTGCCGTCTGTTGGGTTGTCTACTATATTAAAATGACTTTCAGACTTTAAAATAAGCAGTTGGTTTCTCGCAATACGATCTCCAAATGCGTTGGGACTTTGCCATAGTGCATCATAAGCCAGATTAGAAATAGTGTCTGCACCCCCCAATATAGCACTCATAGATTCTGTAGTACTGCGAACCAGGTTAAGGTGTCCGTCGTAAATGGTCTTATTGCGTTTGGTAGGGGTTGCAAAAATATGGCAGTTATAGGTGTTACTGTAGGCTTTGCTAATACTATTAAATAGTAACCTCAAGGCTTTAAGTTTGGCTATTTCAAAAAAATAATTGGAGCCAATTGCTATATTAAATATAGCGGTTATTGGCAAGACGTATTTTGGGGTGTGTTGTTGCTCAATATGATTAAAGTATTCATTGGCATGACACATGGCGTAGGCGAGTTGCTGTACCATGTGCGCGCCTGCATTTTGGTAAAGCCCTGCATTAATACTAAAGCAATTGGTGGTGCTTAAAAGTGCATCAAAATTAGAAAAATCGGTTTTAAGATTGCTATACCAGTTCCCCGATTGGGCCAAATGGCCTATAATATCGGTAGTGTAAAACGGCGCGGCTTGTGGTTTTATTTGAGCAGCTGAGGTTATTAAAGATTCAGTTAAAAAGTCGTGCTGTAGAAATACATTATGAGTGTTTAAGTTGATATCTTTTAAAAGTATATCTGTAGCGATATTGGTGTTAGGAATGATAAACTTAATACTGTCTGCACCTGCTTTTAGAGCAGCTAAAGCGTTACTGTTGGCTTGTTGCGGATTATCGTTTACAGTAATAGTACTGCAAATTTTAAATTGACTGGCTTTTGTAATGGGACCTTCTATTGGTGTTGGCGCTGTATCAGGATGATAAAACGGTTTTACAGGGATACCTTCTGGGCTTTGCCATACCAAAGCAGTATTATAGTCTGCCCCATCCAAATGGTATTGTATGTGTTGTTTCCATTGTTTTTCAGAAACAGGGTCGAAGTCATGAAATAGCGGCTCAGTCACGGGTTTTGGTTTTTAAACTGTCTTCGTACTCGATGATGAAAATTTCTTCATCTTCCTTTTTCATGTAGTAAGCTTCACGCGCAAACTTCTCTATACCTTCTTTAGAGCTTAAAGCTTTTAATGCTTTTTTATCTTTTTCAATCTCTTTTCTATAGTAGTCTTTTTCAGAAATTAAATTGTCAATATCATTGTTAAGTTCGTTGTGAATAAACCATGAGTTACTATCGAAAAAAATCATCCAAACCATAAAAATAACTATAATCAAAGTATAGATATTTTTAAAAGGTTTCAAGTAAGACGCTTTAAAATTATTTTTTTTCATTTATAGATTTTCATTTATAATGGTACACAGCATATCTACGGCAACCGCATTATAGGTGTTATTAGGTATAATGAGGTCTGCAAAAGTCTTTGAAGGCTCGATAAATTGACGGTGCATTGGTTTTAAGGTGGTTTGATAACGAGAGATGATTTCTTCGAGTGTTCTGCCACGATCTGCAATGTCTCGTTTTATGCGCCTTAATAAGCGTTCATCACTATCGGTTTGTATAAAAATTTTCACATCAAGCAAATCTCTTAATTCAGGATGTGCTAAAATTAAGATGCCTTCTATTAAGATTACCTTTTTAGGCTGTGTTAATACAGTAGTACCTGTTCTATTGTGTTTTACAAAGGAGTATACAGGTTGGTGTACAGGTTTATGTTGACGTAATGCTTTAATGTGTGTTGTTAATAATTTAAAATCAATACTATTGGGATGGTCAAAATTAATGTTAACACGTTCCTTATAGCTTAAATTAGAGGTGTCTTTATAGTAGGCATCTTGAGAAATGACCTCCACTTCACTTTCGGGGAGCTGTTCTAGCAGTTGATTTACAACAGTAGTTTTGCCACAACCCGTACCGCCTGCAATACCTATTATTAACATGTTATATTTTGATGATTTAGCCATAACAAAGTTACTAAATGTAAACAAAGGATAGAGGTATTGCTGTTTTTTTTTAATGAACTCATCTTGACGTTTTGTTTTTAACCGAAAATGAGTTGAAATTTAACCAGATGAGGCACTTTTTGAAGCTCATAGCAGCGCTACGGACAAAAAAGTAACGAAATATGGGTGAATTTTAGCCATTTTTTAGGAAATAGAAAACGTCAAGATGAGTTCAATAAGTTATATGTTATAATAAGCGAATTAATTGAATGTTTTTGGTAGGTTTCTTTAAGATAAAACGTATATGAACTTAGGCGTAGTATCGTGATAAGCGTTTTGGGTGTCTATACAGCGAAATAAGGGCATAAGTAGTTTAAGTGCTTGTAAATTAGTGAGATTGAGATGTTATTAAAATAGAGTATTAAAAAAAACACAATTTTTTTAAAAAATAACTCAATAACCAATTAAAAAAATTATATTTGCACCCCGTTAGAGATAACCAAAATCGGGGTGTAGCGTAGCCCGGTTATCGCGCCGCGTTTGGGACGCGGAGGTCGC
>CAZLTR010000013.1:0-27781 GCA_964562415.1 uncultured Hyunsoonleella sp.
GTTGTGTTTTAGAGAGTAGTGTTTCCACATTAGTTTCATCTAAAGGAATGGGTTGATCGCTTAGAAGTTCAAATCCATAATCATTCATTGCAATGGTAAACGTAAGTGGCGTAATTTTACTTAACCTGTAAGCGATTAACGCCGCAATCACTTCATGTACCAATCGGCCTTCAAAAGGATACATGAACAAATGATAGCCATCTTTAGTTTCTATAAGCTCTACTAAAAACTCATCGGCTTTGGGGATGTGCGATCTATCATTTTGATTTGCAATGAGGGGGTGTAAAAATTTAAGTTCTCTATCTCTAATACCTGGAGACAAAGCATCTTCTAATTTAATACGTAAAAAGTGACTCAAGTGAGAGGTTAATGGAAGACGTCCTCCTAACCAACTTGGTGCGATTGCTTTTTTAGCTTTACTACGCTTAACGTACACCGTCATGTCTTTTATATGCACCATTTCTAGTACGCGTCCTGCTAGAATAAAACTAGATTTTGGGTTTAATTTAGACACAAAATACTCCTCAATCATTCCAATATAACCTCCAGATAAAAACTTTACCCTTAACATAGCATCACTTACTATAGCACCAATATTCATACGGTGCAGCATACTAATACGCCGGCTATTCACTTTATATAAGCCATCCTCTGCCAGATGTACTTTATGAAATTCTTCGTAAGCTTTTAAAGTGCTACCGCCTTGTGTTATAAACTGAATTCCCCAATTAAATTCATCTGCAGTGAGGAACGAAAACGCATGCGTTTGTTTTAAAATTCGATACAGCTCTTCTTTAGAAAACCCTTCGCCAACAGCTAACGTAATTAGAAATTGCAGCATAACATCATAACACAGTACCATAGGATGACGTGCCTCTATGTCTTGGCGTTTTATAGCTTCTCTAAGTGCAGCAACTTCTATTAATTCTAGAGAATGTGTAGGGACGTAATAGATCTTAGAGGTCTCATAAGGAGAATGTCCACTGCGTCCTGCGCGCTGAATAAATCGTGCTATACCTTTTGCAGAGCCTATTTGGATAATACAGTCTACAGGTTTAAAATCTACTCCTAAATCTAAGGAAGAGGTGCAAATAACTGCCTTTAAATCTCCTTTCGAAATGCTATCTTCTATCCAATGGCGTAACTTTAAATCTATAGAGCCATGGTGAATGGCAAGTTGACCAGCTAATTCTGGAGCAGCTTCTAATAGAATTTGATACCACAATTCACTTTGTCCTCGAGTATTTGTAAAAATTAAAGTGGTTGTATGGGTTTTTAGTATAGGAATAATTTTAGAACTCATAGAGGCCCCTAAATGGCCAGACCACGGGAGTATTTCAACTTCATCTGGCAAAACAGAAACAATTCTTAGCTTCTTTTTTTCCTTAGCTTTAACCATCACCGTTTTTAAATTTGGGTAAGGCACCAATACGTTTAATGCGTCCTCTAAATTACCAATTGTTGCAGTAATCCCCCATATTCTAAGTTGTGGTGCTAGGTTAAGTAACCTAGAAATCACAAGTTCTGTAAGCACCCCACGTTTATTTCCTAAAAGCTCATGCCATTCATCTATAGCAATGCATTTTAAATGTTTAAACCATCGGGAATTGTTTTTTTGAGAAAACAACAAATGCATAGTTTCTGGTGTAGTAAGCAAAACATCTGGCATGAGGCGTTCTTGTTGGCGTCTCACATGTTGTGAAGTATCTCCATTTCTAACCTGTACGCTCCAGTCTATACCTATGGCGTCTACAACTTCTGTCATGGCTTTGTCCAAATCTTTAGCTAAGGACCGCAACGGACTAATCCAAAGCAGTTTTAATCCTTTTTTATGCGCTTCTGGGGTATTGATATAAGCAATAAGTACGGCAAGAAAAACAGAAAATGTTTTACCAAATCCTGTAGGCGCTACCACCATACCACTATAACCCGAGTTGTACTTTTTCCAAGTTTTGAGTTGAAATTGAAAAGGTTCCTGGGCTTTTGTTTTTAGGTATTGCGTAATTAAACGAAAGCCCTCACTGTCTTCTAGTTTTGCCATTAATATGCTTTAATTAAACGTTTAACCGATGTTATAGTATCTATATCTGCCACAGTTTTATCGCGCCGCCAACGTTTAATTCTAGGAAAACGTAGGGCTACACCAGATTTATGACGTTTACTTAGCGCTATGCCTTCAAAAGCAATTTCAAATACCAATTGTGGTGGTACGGTACGTACTGGTCCAAATTTTTCTGTAGCATTTTTAGTTACAAATCTAGAAACTTCTGTAATTTCTTTATCCGTTAGCCCAGAATAGGCTTTCGCTATGGTTACAAAGCCGTCTTCTTTTTTAACAGCGAAGGTGTAATCGGTATACTTAGAACTGCGCCTTCCGCTCCCCTTTTGCGCATAAATCATCACAGCATCTATGGTTAAGGGGTCTACTTTCCATTTCCACCAGTCGCCTTTCTTTCTGCCAACATGATAAGGAGATGCCTTTTGTTTTAGCATTAAACCTTCGGCATTTATAGTTCTAGCTCTAGCTCTAAGCTCGGGCAGAGCGTTCCAAGTATTAAAAGTAATCACTTGGGATAATTTCAGAAGATGTGAAGGTACAATAGATGCAAAAACCTGCTCTAAAATACGGCGGCGTTCCTCTAAAGGTAATGCCCTTAAATCTTTGGAATTATACTCTAATATATCATAAGCATAAAAGCCCACAGGAATACTTTCCAGTAAGCTTTTAGAGACATGTTTTCTATTTAAGCGCTTTTGTAAATCATTAAATAAAAGCACGCTATTGTTTTTTAAGGCTAAAATTTCACCGTCAATCACTACATCTTCACCAATACCTTCTATAACTTTTATTAGTTCTGGAAATTGTGCTGTAACAAGTTCTTCCCCTCGCGACCAAATGTAAATTTCGCCATTGCGTTTTACGATTTGTCCTCGTATGCCATCCCATTTATATTCTACTTGCCAAGCCTCTGGAGCCCCTAACTCTAGCAATGGTTTTTCTAAGGCATACGCCAAACAAAATGGATACGGTTTAGAATTGTCATAATTAATATGATGGCCTTCTAACAAACTGCTAAATGTAATTGAATTAACATCCCAATTGCCAATGATACTGTGCATAAGTTGGTTTGCTGCTATTCCAGATTTTTTAGCCAAAGCATTCACTAAGGTTTTCTTAGAGACTCCTATTCTAAAACTGCCTCCAATTAATTTATTAAAAATAAGGCGCTCTTGAAGTTCTAGACCAGACCAAGCATGAAGTATGTATGCTTTTTGTTCGGCTTCTGTTTTCGTTTTTAAGGCTTTAATATCTTCCATCCAATCGCTTAAAGGCTTTTCGATGCTATGAGTGGGTTCTGGGAGTAATAACGCCAGTGTTTCTCCCAAATCTCCAACAGTGCTATAACTTTCTAAAAACAACCATTCTGGCAAAGCTGTTAGTGCTATGCACCACTGTTTCATGAGTGTTGATTTTACAGGGCGTGACGGGCGTTTTCCTGTAAAAATAGCAATGCACCATAATTTATCTTTAGCTGTTGCTGTATTAAAATAATCTACCAGTGCTTGTATTTTAGCAGTTGTCTTGTTGGTAATTTCAACAGCATTTATAAGCGCTACAAAATCTTTCATGTCGTTGCTGTTTTAGTAGCATCTTCTTCTAAAATATCATCTCCGTATGCGGTTATAACTTCTTCTGAAGGGATTCCTATTTCGTTTAAATATTTTGAAAACGTTGCTTGAGAGCCATGGGTTACATATACCTTTTCGGCTTCCGATGCTTTAACTGCTTCTATAAGCCCATTCCAATCTGCATGGTCACTTACAGGAAAACCTGCATCTACACCTTTCCAACGCCTGTTACCCCGTATTTGCATCCAGCCCGAACAAATGGCTGTGGCTGCGTTTGGAATACGTTTTAGCAATCGTGAGCCTAAAAGCGCTGGAGGTAAAATCACCAGTTTGCCTTGAACTGCTTTTTTATCAAAATCTGGCGTAATTAATTCTGTTTTAGGCAATATGAGACCTGTACTTTCAATAGCTGTATTTAAACGCTCAATGGCTGTGTGTACATAAATAGTATCTACACCTTGTAAAAGTGCCATAAGGCGTTGGGCTTTCCCTAAAGAATAACCTAAAAACACACTTGTTTTTTGTTGAGATTGGTTAGTGATTACCCAATCGTGTAAACGCTGTTGTAGAACCTGTTCTGGAAGCCACTTATATATGGGGAGTCCAAAGGTACTTTCTGTAATAAACTCGTGGCATTTTACAGGTTCATAAGGTATTGTTAAACCATCTGCTGTAGTTTTGTAATCTCCTGTAAATACAACCACAAAACCTTTATATTCTAGTCTAATTTGCGCAGAACCTATAACATGTCCAGCAGGATGAAAGCTAATACGAACTCCATTTACTGTTTTAGTTTGATTATATTTTAAACCTTCCACTTTAATATCGGGACCTATGCGATGCTGAAGTATGGGTTTGGAATGGTGATGGCATAAATAACGGGTCATGCCCCAACGCGCATGATCGGCATGCCCATGAGAAATAACAGCATAATCTACAGGTTGCCAAGGATCTAAATAAAACTTCCCAGGAATGCAATAAATGCCCTTTTTGGTAAAACGAACTAAATTCACAAACTTTCTTTTAGTCTAAAAATAATCATAATATTTTTTTAATTGAAGCAACTACTATAGTTAAACCACATACTTATATCTAAAAATTTGTAGACGATCTCTAAGTGACACTTTTACAAGAGCTTCTTATTGGGCTACTTGTAGTGTTATGCGCTTTATGTTTATAATACCTGGTATTTAACCAAAAAAAGCTGTCCTCAGACAGCTTTTTGATATAACTAGTACAGTGTTATGATATCTCAATTGTTCTAGGGGGCTTTTCTTTAGCCTCTTCGCGCTTTGGTAAAACAAGCTGTAAAATACCAGCAGTATACGTGGCTTCTATTTTACTGTCTTCTACAGTCTCTGGAATCGAGAATGCTCTTTTAAACGCTGTAAACCCGAACTCTTTTCGAGTATACCGATTTGTGTCCTCTTTAAGGGTTTCTTCTTTTGTTGTAGCAATAGTTAATGTGTTTTTATTAATATCTATGCTAAAATCTGATTTCTCTAACCCAGGAGCAGCAAGCTCTAAAACAAAATCATCTTTGGTATCTTTAATATTAACTTTTGGTAGATTTCCAGTTGTTCTTAAATGTTGTGTTAGTCCAGAAGGAACCGTGTCTACACTTAGAAAGTCGTCTAACCAATTGGACCAATTATTATGCGATAAGCCTGCTTTTTTTTGTAACTGTCCGTTTTTAGGTATATGCACTAATGAATTCATAATATTATATTTTTTTATTAAACGTTTTATGATACAATCACGATGTTTTGTTTGTGATTGTTTGATGAATTCTAGTCAAAATAAATGCCAATGCGTGTTTTAATTACTACAGATACAATTGTTGACAGAAAAGGGAAATTTTTAAAGACAAAATGTCATTTTTAGCATTCTTAAACACGTCATAATGTCATATTTTAAACCTATTGATACTTAAGTACGCTTCAAAACTAACATATTGAAAGCGGGCATCTGTGTTTTTGGGGGTGAATAGAATAAAGCAAAACCCAAAAAATAGTATTAACTTTTGGTATATGCTTCTAAAGTTTGAAGTCTACCACTGTATTGAATGGGTTGTCGTGTAGCACTATTGATACTAATATCTGCTTTAAGGTTTGGAAAAACGCGTATAATCACATCAATAGCCTCTGTATTACTATCTGCAGTAAACGTAATAGTACGGCTTTCATCTTTATTTGTTTTCACGGTATAGTCCTGCATAGGGCCTTTAAGGCTTATACTTCCATCTGTACCACCATAAGCCACGCGAAGTTGACGCTGACCAAAATAAGGCAAATACGATGCTATACTATCGCCATTAATCGTTAAAAAATTAGGGTTACCTACTAAATTTATAGCACTTGCCGTGTTGCCAGGTAACAAGAGTTGCGACACTAACCGCTGGGAAAAGGCAGAGGTTAACTGAGGGTGCGCCCATTCCGATTCAATACGAAAGGCTTTCGAATCTACAAGTTGCGAAAACCCCTCTAACTGCTGTGGCGTTACAGCTGTTTGAGAAGATTTACAAGAACTTACCATTACTACTACTACACTACAAAATACAAACCAACGTCTCATAACCTAACTATTTTAAGAAAACTAAAGTTACTAAAGTTTTCAATAAAGTTATAATAATAAATTGTTAAAATAGAAGCAGTTAAACTAAGTTATTGTGGGTTTTTAACCTTCACAGCGCCTATACAGAGACATACTAAAAACCCTAAAGTTAAATAACTAATAATAGCATAAGACCCTAACATGGTGTAGCAATAACTAAATAAACTAGGCGCTATAGCACTAGCTATTACCAAAAAACTCATTACTTTACCCGTAATAGCTCCCAAATGTTGACGGCCAAAATAGCGCGGCCAAGTTACAGCATTCACCACAGCAAAAAGTCCGCTGTACACCCCTAAGCCACTAATAATTAAATACACACTAAAAGGTGCTCCCAGATAAAATAATCCTATAGAGGCTAAAATACCAGCAGTTAACATAATATAGAGGTATATTTTATGATGGACATAATCACTTAAAACATTACCCAAGGTTGAGACACAAATAGCAATAATGGAAATGGGAAGAAAGACCCCTATAGCCTCTGATTTACTATAACCTTCACTCCCAAAAATAGAGACGATATGAAACGTAAATCCAGTTGAAAAAAAACTATTAAAGGCCAAAGCTAAACCTATCATCCAAAATGCACGAGTCTGTTTTGCTTCTGCTAGTGTAAAATGTTTTTCGGCAACTGGTGTAGCTGTATTAAAATTGTTTTTTACTTCTCCCCCATCTGGTAGCAGTCCAAAATCCTCAGGGTTGTTCCTGTAAAATTGTAAGACAATCACACTAAAGCATACTAAACCTAAAGCCAATAGAAGCCAAGAATCTTCCCAGCCGTAAGCATCTATTAATGCACTAATAGCTATAGGTGCACTGGAAAAACCTAAAGATACCGTTATACTGCTTATCGCATTTATTTTCCCTCTGTTTTTATCAAACCACATCATAATCATGTTTCGTGAGGACATGGTAAGTACCCCTTGACCAAAAAAACGAATGGCAAAAAATAAAACACTCATTACCATAAAAGGAATCCACCAAGACTCAAATCCGATAATATCTTTAGTAAAAGCACTTATTACAACCGAATGTGCAGCGAGAGCTAAGGCAATAGCTAAAAAGAATGCCGAAAAAAAAGCAATATATCGCGCTCCAAATTTATCAAATAACACTCCGGCCCTTGCGACAAAAAAAGCACTTAGCAAAGTACCTACCATGTAAGCATTACTAAATTGATTACGTGATAATCCCAGCGCATCTTTAACAGGATCTGTAAATACAGAAACCCCAACCGTTTGCCCTGGAATACTCGCTAAAACCCCAATGCTTCCAACTACTAACACAACATACCCATAAAAAAACGGAAATGCTTTGGGACGTATGAATGAAAATTTGTTTGATGTTTTCATTTGCTACAAATTGGATCGTTAATGGTGTTGCTTTTGTTTATAGTTTATGTTTAATAAGAGACCTGTTATGATAAATAGTATGCCCAAAATGCTCCAGAGCGTATACAATTCATTAAAAAAACAGATGCCTAGTCCCATTGTAAACATCACTTCTATGTATTTCATAGGCGCGACTTGGTTTGTTGATGCGGTTTGGAAAGCGCGTGTCATAAAAATTTGTCCTATGTATCCAAAAACACCCAACAGCGCCAAGAATATCCATTCTGATCCTTTAGGCGTTACCCAAGTTGGCAACGAAAGTAAACCACCTGTAATTGTAGCAATTAACATAAAATAATTTACAATTACCAAAGGGTGTTCACGTTTGCCAATTTTACTTATAATGATGTAAACCAAACCGCTTAATACAGCAGACAAAAGTACCAACAGAAGGCCGTAACTGTCCAATGTTTTATCAATACCTTTTAAAATAAGGACCCCAGAAAATGCAATAGTAAAGAACAACCATTGCACTGGCTTTATACGTTCTTTTAATAAAAACACCGCAAAAATAGCAGCAAATACAGGTGCTAGATAACGCAATGAAATAGCAGTGCCTACCGAGAGGTATTTAACAGCACTAAAAAACAACAGCATGGAACTTACGCCAACAATGCCTCTTAATACTAAAAGTGTATGGTGTTTTCCTAGTATAGAAATTTTATGCTTTGCTAAAAACCAAAATGTAAAGACTAATGACCCTAACGCTCTAAAAAACACAATTTGATACGTACTAATACCTTCTAGGTGTTTCACTGTAACATTCATACAAGCAAATGCAAAGGTGCTAATAAGCATATATTTTAAGGCTAACGTTGTATCTACAGGTTTCTTTAAATGCATTTATTCGTTAATAGGTTATAAAAACAAAGCGCTATCCAAAATGTGGTTAGCGCTAACTTATATCTTATTTTTTATGTAATTATTCTTCTGGCGGATAGCCGTTAATTTCTTCAAAAACTTCATCGAAATTAACTCGAATGTAAGAATTTAGTTTTTTGCGATACTCTCCCCTAAGCCATTCTACAAAATTAAACGTACTCTTACTAATACATTTCGTATAGCGCTTAATCCTAAAATCAATATCATCACCTAGTTTTTTTGCTAAAGCTAAGGCGTCATAAACATCTTCACTATTTTCGATACAAATTCTACCATGTTGTGCAATTGACCGTTCTAGAACGACTTTAGAAGATTCTCCTGCACGTATAGATTCTACATAGGTACGTTGTATATCGAAATGCACATCTTCTGTTTTGCCAAATTCGGCACGCAGTTCTGCTGGCATTTCATATCTAAAACTACTTTCTAATTCTTCATCGGTTAATAAAGAATCTAAATAATAATTAGGCGATTTAAATATACGTTGCCAATCTAAGTTATCACCCCATGGTCCAAACCTGTGGAAATTGTTTCCTAAATCGATTACCGAAAACTTGTCTTTATTTTGTAATACCCTAGACCCCCTACCAATCATTTGATAGTATAAGGTGAGTGACTTTGTAGCACGATTTAAAATAATACTCTCTACAGTAGGCTCATCAAAACCAGTCGTTAAGATACTTACCGAGGTTAGAACAGCATCTGGTGTTTCTTTAAACCATTTTAAAATCATAGCACGTTCTTTTTTCGTATTGGTATTATCCAAATGCGCTACGGGGTATCCTGCACGTCTAAATGTGTCGTAGACATGTAAAGAGGTGTTAATACCATTATTAAAAATAAGTGTCTTTTTACCTTTAGCACGTTCTTCATAAGCGCGTAAAAGCTTACCTAGCATGTTATCATCTGTATATAAATCTTCCGATGATTTTACAGTATAGTCGCCATTAGCACCCACTACTAAAGATGTTAATCCTACATTGTAACTAAACATTTCTGCACGTGCCAAAAACCCTCTACTAATTAGAGATTCGATAGACTCCCCTACAATAAGCTCGTCATAATTATCGGTCATAGGCAATTCCATACTAGAACTTAGTGGTGTTGCAGTAACCCCTAGAATAAAAGATTGGCTAAAAAACTTAAACAGTTTTGTAAACGAGTTGTAATGTGCCTCATCAATAATAACAAGTCCTATGTCTGAAATATCAAGTTTATTGTCATTTAAACGGTTGTTCAGGGTTTCTACCATGGCCACAAAACAACTAAAGTCTGCTTGATCACTCAAGTCGGCTTTACTATCAATCACTTTATTAACCACACCAAATTCTGTAAGTACTCTAGAAGTTTGCTTGCATAACTCAATACGGTGTGTCATCACCAATACCTTTTTTTTATGTATTTTAAGGTACTGTCTTACTATTTCAGAGAATATTACTGTTTTTCCACCTCCTGTAGGCAATTGGTATAACAAATGATAATCTGCTGGTGACTCTTCAAAGCTTTTAAATATTTTGTCTATAGCTCCTTTTTGGTAACTATAAAGATCTTTTCCTGTTTTTCGTTCTTGTAGTTCAGTATTTGAAATCGACATAAATGCACTTTAGTAAAATGCAAAAGTAATATCTTTCTTGGGTATACGTAACATGTTTTGTCTTAAAAGTTTTCAAACAGGTTTAACTTCTGTTAATTCCTAACATAATCCTCCTTAAAAATTATGTTTTTAACACTTGTTGTAATTCTCCTATAACAAATTCTTAAAAGTTTATGAAATTGAAGCGTTTTGTGCTAGCAATGATTTTTATATCTTCACATAATGTTTTTACATTTATAAAAAAATCCTATGCGTACTAACGACAAATCTAATGCAAGCATTTACACACCACATACCAATCGCTACGACAGCATGCTGTATAATAGAGCTGGAAAAAGTGGGGTGTTACTTCCTGCCATTTCACTTGGTCTTTGGCATAACTTTGGGTTTGTGGACCCGCTTTTTAATGCGAAATCTATTTTACATACAGCATTCGATTTGGGGATTACACATTTTGATTTAGCGAATAATTACGGGCCGCCTTATGGCAGTGCCGAGACTAATTTTGGTACCATTTTGAAACACGATTTTAAAAGTTATAGAGATGAACTTTTTATAGCGACTAAAGCAGGATACGACATGTGGCCTGGGCCTTATGGAAATTTAGGCTCTCGAAAATATCTTATGGCAAGTCTAGACCAATCACTTCAACGTATGGGGCTTAATTATGTTGATATTTTTTACCATCACCGTCCAGACCCAGATACGCCTTTAGAAGAAACCATGGGGGCTTTAGCCGATATTGTTCGTCAAGGGAAAGCACTCTATGTTGGAATTTCTAATTATAAGGCTAGAGAGACTCAAAAGGCTGCGGAATTACTTAGAGCATCTAACACGCCTTTTATTTTAAATCAAGTTAATTATTCGATGCTGGATCGCTGGATCGAAGACGCACTTTTAGAGCGTCTAACACAAAATAACCTAGGCTGTATCGCATTTTCACCATTAGCACAAGGCATGCTTACCGATAGATACTTAGAAGGCATCCCAAAAACATCTAGAGCGGCTAAAGATTTTACTTATTTGGAAGCCGAGACTGTAAATTCGAATGCCAGTAAGATTAAAGCGTTACATGCGATAGCGGTTAATCGTGGTCAGAAATTATCGCAAATGGCCATCGCTTGGATTTTAAGACAACCCCAGGTTGCATCTGTATTAATTGGCGCTAGTTCTCCTGCGCAATTAAAAGAAAATGTAAAAGCATTAGAACATCTCAAATTTACAGATGATGAATTAACACAAATAGATCATGTTATTTCTTAAATCAAATTTAAAGTATTAAAAAATTACAACGCAACTATTGTTAGTATTTCACGAGCTTTTGAGTTGTAACACTAGTAGTGTTCTTTAGGGGTTCCATAAAATATAATCCCTTAGATAGATTAGAAAGGTCTACTTCTAAGATTGAAGCAGAGGGACCTGTTTTGATAGTTGTAGTTTGCCACTAACATGATAAATTCTCAAATCGTAAGCTGTACCACCTGTAGATGCGTTTGTTATTTTATCTGTAAACGTATTAGAACACATGGAAATCAGCTTATTTTTTAGCGCCTGATTTAAATTTAAAACCCTATCCACAAAGCTAGCCTTATCACCATCGGCATTGGTTAAATTTAACACAGTAGTATCTTCGTCCTCGTTTGATTCTATCGCATAACGTATTGAAGTTTGTCCTAGAAAATTAAAATAGGTACTTTCGGACTGATTGCTATTTCATAAAATTGTATTTACAACTTCGAATGTAAGAAATTAATCTTTCACAAGTATCATCGTTACCTTAACGCCAGCTTCTAGTGCCCAAACACGTTTAGAAATAACGTTGTTACGGTCGTCTAAAACTTTATACTCTGCGGTATTAGGTCCTGAAGCCCCTGTGTTTATAGCGAGAAACTCTATTTTGTTAAGACCAGTACTTAAATCTAAACGAAAGCCTTTATACCCTTCTGTTAAGTATTGTCGCGAACGCAGTACATTATCATCAACCAATACACTTAATAAATCTCCATCTATGGCAGAGTAATCTCTATATAATATAGTAACGTATTTCGAATTGGTATGGTAATCGCCCCAATAGGCATCTTCTTTTAACCCCACATTAGAACCATGTCCCTCTGGAAGCAAGCTTTTCTCTATTTTCTTTAGTCGTTTTGTATATAATACCCCTGGGTTTGCAAACTCTTCTTGAGGAAACATAGAAAATTCTTTTTCGGGAAGTTTTAATTCCCCAACCACACGAGGTGCTGTAAGGGTGTTAGTTTCAGGGCGCTCTGGAGCTATTTTAACACTGTTATTTGGTGTTTCTGGTACCTCCACTGCTGGAATGATAGTTCCCGATTGTTTTCTAGAATCTATCTGAGCTTCTGATAAACACACACAAGCCAATCCTGTTATGCATAGCATTAAAAATTTCATCTGTCTGTAACTTAATTTAAGCGCCATTGCTACTTTCATATTTCTCAAAGATATTTGTTTATCCTAAAATGCAGTACCATTACCCCATATTTTCATAACATTTTAACAATAACCATACCTAAATAGTCCCATTTTCACAACAATCCTATCAATTAAATGGTTAGAAGATAAAGATTAAACTACAACGCATAGTTAATTTTATTTTTAAAACACTTAAAAAACAGCTATTTAGACAGTGTAAAACTATTAAAGCCCCTTCAATTTCTATTTCTGGTATTGTTTTTGGTAACCATTATTTCATCAAGAAAACTCGAATAAGTATGAAACGAACAACATTAAGCCCAGAAGTAAATGCAGGATCTATGGCAGATATCGCATTTTTGTTATTAATTTTTTTCTTAGTAACCGCTGTAATCCCAAAAGACAAGGGCATTTTAAGAAAGCTTCCCGACAATTGTCCAGCTGGTGTAGATTGCAGTAGCACGATACCCCAACGAAACATATTGGAAATTGCTATAAATTCTAATAATGAAATCATGATAGCTGGTCGCATTGTTGAGTTGAATACTGTTAAAGACCTCACAAAAGCGTTTATAGATAATAATGCTAATGGGACTTGTTCGTATTGCAACGGCGCTAAGCAAAATGGTTTGTCCGACCACCCTACTAAAGCTGTTATCTCTTTAAAAGCCGATCGTAATTCAAATTACAATCAGTTTATACAGGTTCAAGACGAGTTAACAAAGGCTTATTTAGACTTAAGAACAACATACGCTAAAACCATTATAAAAAAACCTTTAGACCAATTATCTAAAGCAGAGTTGCAGCAAATAAGAACAGCATACCCCTTAATTTTATCGGAAGCTACAACGAAATAAAACATAAAACAAGTTAAAAACTTGCACTACGGCGCTCTATACTAAAAATAGACGCCTTTTTTTATTTTTAACATCTAGCTACATCGTGCTTAAGTATATCTCTCTTTAGTACTTCATATACTTATATGTTTTTGTACATTTGTTTTTAAGCAAAAGACATAACTCTTTATATGAATAGTATACCTAGCGTAGATTTACGCGACTTCACTTCTGAAGATCCATTAAAACAACAAAAATTTGTAAATGCTATAGGAAAAGCATACGAAGATATTGGTTTTGTAGCGCTTAAAGGGCATTTCTTAGAACCAGAACTAATTACGCAATTATATGCTGAAATTAAACATTTTTTTGCCCTTCCTTTAGAAACAAAACAACAGTATGAAATTCCCGAGCTGGCTGGACAACGCGGTTATATCTCCTTTGGCAAAGAAAGTGCTAAGGGAAAAAAAGAAGGCGACCTTAAGGAGTTTTGGCATTTTGGACAGTATGTCAATGCTAACGAAAATGAAACCTACCAATATCCAGATAACCTCTATGTTAAAGAATTACCTGCGTTTAATGCCGTAGGCCAGCAAGCCTTTAAAATGTTAGAAAAAACGGCAAAATATGTATTAAGAGCTCTGGCCATACATATTGGTTTGGAAGCCACTTATTTTGATGCGTATATACAGCATGGCAATTCTATATTAAGGCCCATACACTACCCGCCTATAAAAGAAGAACCTAAAGCAGCTGTTCGCGCTGCTGCCCACGGTGATATTAATTTAATCACCTTACTTATGGGCGCTCAAGGCAAAGGGTTACAGGTACAAAATAAGGCTGGTAAATGGATAGATGCCATAGCAGCACCAGACGAACTCATGATAAATGTTGGCGACATGTTATCGCGACATACTAATAATAAATTAAAATCTACGGTACACCGCGTGGTAAATCCTCCAAAAGCAGATTGGGGAACCTCTCGTTATTCCATCCCGTTTTTTATGCATCCCGTAAGTGCTATGAAATTGGATGTTTTAGAGGCATGCATAGACGATAAACACCCAAAACAATTCGATGATATTACTGCTGGTGAATTTCTTACCGAACGATTAATAGAACTCGGACTTAAAAAAAAATAAAACCTTATGGATTTGCAAGATCAATTAAAACAGCTTTTTCCTGACCATAAGACAGAGGAAGCACCTATCCCTGAAAAAGATTCGGGTTTATGGTTACAGGAGGATCCCATACGTTGTAAATACGAAAAACGCAAGGGTAAACCTATTACTATACTAGAAGGTTACACGGGAGCAACTCAAGATTTTAAAGCTTTAACTAAAATAATTAAAACGACATTAAGTGTTGGTGGTAGTTTTAAAAATGATACAATTATCATTCAAGGCGATTACCGTGATAAGATAATGGCGCTTTTAAAAGCCAAAGGGTTTAATGTAAAACGTGTTGGAGGGTAAATCATGATGCAACCCCTATTTCCAAATAAGAGTTCACGCTTAATTAATTGGTATGGCTTAACTTTAAGCCTATCGAAACCTAAACGTGGAACTGCAATGTCTACAAGCAGACGTATTAAAATTTCTGTAGATGTCAATTAGTGCTTCAGAACTTATTTTGAATCCTGACGGCAGTATATACCACTTAAACTTAAAACCTCAGGATATCGCCGATACGATCATTCTCGTAGGAGATCCAGATCGGGTGGGGCTCGTTAGCCAACATTTCGACACCATTAGTTTTAGAACTCAAAAACGAGAATTTAAAACGCATACTGGAGCATACCACAATACGCGTATTTCTGTAATATCTACAGGTATTGGTACAGATAATATAGATATAGTGCTTAATGAATTAGATGCTTTAGTTAACATCGATTTTAAGACACGTACTGTAAATAAGACGCTAAAGACCTTAAACTTTATAAGAATAGGAACCTCTGGTGCTTTGCAAAGCGATATCCCTTTAAACGCTTTTTTAATAAGCAGTTATGGTATTGATTTTAGTTGTATGCTTCAGGCATATGCTACCGCAGACCTTTCTAACACCGCTCTAGAAACGGCTTTTATAAGGCATGTAACTTGGCCTACTGATACTACAAAACCTCTTTTTATTAAAGGTAATGACGCATTAATTTCTAAATTTGAAAGTTCTCAAACCTGTAAAGGACTAACTGTTACAGCAAATGGATTTTATGGTCCACAAGGGAGGCGTTTACGTTTGCCTTTAAAATATGTAGAATTGCATAAAAAAATAATAACTTTTAATTATAATAACCATAGAATTACTAATTTAGAAATGGAAACAGCAGGTATTTATGGTTTGGCAAAATTATTAGGGCATAACGCCGTGTCTTTAAATGCGATATTAGCAAATCGTGCTAATGGCACATTTAGTAAAACCCCTAAACAAACTATAGAAAATTTAATTACCTATACTTTAGAACGCATATAAATGAAAACAGTAACAATAGGTGGTGTGCCAGAGCACTTTAATTTAGCTTGGTATCTTACCCTAAAAAATGGAGAATATAAAGCAGAAGACATTAATCTAAGATGGCAAGATTTTCCTGGTGGTACCGGCGCTATGTGCAAAGCGTTAAGAGATGGTAGTATTGATATTGCCGTTATTTTAACCGAAGGTATTATTAAAGATATTATTGCTGGTAACCCCAGCAAAATTGTACAAACCTTTGTGCAAACCCCCTTGGTTTGGGGCGTACATGTGGCTTATAATTCTAGTTATAAAACTAATGCCGACTTAAAAGGCACCAAAGCAGCTATAAGCAGATATGGTTCTGGTTCGCACCTCATGGCTTACATTAATGCGCAAAACCATCAATGGAATTTAGAAAAAGACTTAAATTTTGAAGTGATTAAGAATCTAGATGGTGCTGTAGAAGGTTTAACTGAAGCTAAAGCTGACTATTTTTTATGGGAAAAATACACGACAAAGCCTTTAGTAGATAATCATACATTTAGGCGTATAGATGATTGTCCTTCACCTTGGCCCTGTTTTGTTATTGCGGTGAGAAATGAATTTTTAAACACTAGCGAAGTTGAACTCAAAACTATTTTAGATATTATCAACAATACAACTTCAGATTTTAAGGACATCCCTAGTATAGACAGAACTATAGCTAACCGTTACGAACAAAAAATAGAAGATGTACAAGATTGGCTTGCCATTACCGAATGGTCTCAAGAATTGATTGATGCGCCTACTACAATGAACGTGCAAAAACAACTAAAAGCTTTAAATATAATTCCAGAAATTGTGGATTACAATACATTAACGCATTCTTTAAAATAACACTACAATCATATATTATGAAAAACATACTAAGTCTGGCTTTACTCATTACACTATTTGCGTGTAAAAAGACTCCAAAAGATTACATAGAATTATCTGGAAAACTAGAACATACTGCTGGTTTAAAAACACTTTCTGTACTGCAAAAAGAAGAAAATTACGAGAAAATTATTTCAATTAAAGACGATGGTAGCTTTAGTGATACTCTTAAGGTTAAACCTGGACGTTATACCTATAAAATAGGAAATGATTTTGGGTTTTTATATTTAGAAAATGATAAAAGCACACAGTTTACTGCAGATCTTGACCAATTTTATGAAACTTTAAAATTCACGGGAGATAATGCTGAAAAATCAAATTTCTTTACAGAAAACATTGTGCTTCATAAGTCCCACTTGAGTCCTAGCATGATGTCTAAATCTAAAGAAGATTTTAATGCTGCTTTAGAAACTCTAACTACAGATTACAATGCGCTTAAAACAAAATACACAAAACTTGACGCCAATTTTTTTGAAATATCTGATAACGATTTAGATCGCTTAAAAACCTCTTTAGAGACATTTTACGCTAAAAACAATACAACCGTAGAAGGCTTAGCCGCTGGCACTGCTTCTCCTAAATTTGAGAATTACGAAAATTACAACGGTACTAAAACGTCTTTAGATGATTTTAAAGGGAAGTATGTATACATTGATGTTTGGGCCACTTGGTGCGCCCCTTGTAAAGCAGAAATTCCAGCACTACAACGTTTAGAAAAAGCTTACCATGGCAAGAATATCGCATTTGTAAGTTTATCTATAGACGATGCTAGAGCAAATGGTTCTATGGAAAATGCACGAAAAAAGTGGAAAGCTATGGTCGTTAATAAAGGATTAACAGGAGTGCAATTACTAGCGCCTGAAGGTTGGATGTCTCCTTTTATTAGAGCATATCAAATTCAAGGCATTCCTAGATTTATACTTATCGATCCACAGGGTAATATTGTAAATGCAAATGCACCTAGACCTTCTAATCCAGAAATCAAAGCACTGTTAGATACTTTAAAAGTATAACCAGTAACACTTTAAAATATTACACTACAAAAGCCGCTATAAAGCGGCTTTTGTAGTGTAATATTCAATTATAAAAAGTGGGTGTTTTAAACCTGAGCATTCTCTGCTTCTGCTTCCGAAGTTTCAGCTGGAGTCACTTCTGCTTGTTCAGGCCTTTCAAATAAGTTTAAATAAGCCTTTCCTAAATACTCAATAACATGGCTAGACATTAAACTTTGATATCCAAAATCTTCAACAGCTATGTCTGCAGATTTACCATGTAGATACACCCCAAAAATGGCAGCTGTAGAAGGATGGTACCCTTGTGCTATAAGTCCTGTGATAATACCCGTAAGCACATCTCCACTCCCAGCAGTTGCTAAGCCTGGGTTTCCTGTTGTATTTACAAATAACTTTTCATTATAAATAGTGATGCTATTAGCGCCTTTAATCACTAGTATAATCCCAAACTGTTTTGCAAATGCTTTTGCTTTTTCCAACTTATCAAAATCGTCTGTCCATGCGCCGATTAAACGCTCTAACTCCTTTGGATGTGGCGTTAATATGCTTAATTCTGGTACCAACTCAAGCAATTGTTTATCAGCTGCTAAAATATTTAAAGCATCTGCATCTATAACCAGTGAACTTTTATTGAATTCTAAAAATGTTTTAAACGCTTTTACCGTTTCTATGGCCGTACCCATCCCCATTCCGCAGCCTATTACTGTTGGTTTGGTGTTAAAATCTATCGCTGTAAGCATAGCCTCATTTATATCGGTTTCTACCATAGCTTCAGGTACCGCTGTTTGCAGCGGAATGTATCCACATCTGGGTATAAACGCAGAAACCAATCCGGCACCAGCAGCCAAAGCTGCTTTACTTGCTAAAGTTACAGCGCCAATTTTACCATAGCTACCACCAATAATTAAAGCATGTCCAAACTGGCCTTTATGCGAAAATTTTTCTCTAGGCATATAATTTGGAAGCACGTCGTGCTTTCCAATAAGCGCTACTTCTGTTTGTGTTGCAGATAAAAATTCTGGATCTAGCCCTATATCCAAAACCTCCCACTGCACTGTAAACTTAGCCGTTTCTGGTAAAAAGAAGACCAATTTAGGAGACGCAAAACTCAATGTATATCCTGCCCAAACCACAGCATCTTCATCGGTTACAGGCTGGTCTGTGTGCAGTCCCGAAGGAATATCTATCGCTAACGTAAAGGCTTTAGAGGCTCTAAAATGTTGAAATAAGGATTTTACCCAGCTTTCAATAGGTTTATTAAGTCCTATACCAAACACAGCATCAACAATAACATCTTCAGGTTGAATTTGAGGAAAATCGGCTTCGCAAGTAAGCAAAACAGGCCATGACTTTGTCACATTTTTAATCCTGTCGTAATTCACCAAGAAGTCTTTAGAGCGCTTATCACTAAAGTTTGTAATATACGTATGTACGTTATACCCGTGGGTGATAAGGTGACGTGCTAGCACTAAACCATCCCCGCCATTATTGCCAATCCCACAAAATACATGTATGGGCACTTGCGCACCTTGCATGCGCATATGTATCCAATTAAAAATTTGAGTTCCTGCACGTTCCATCAAGTCGGTCGATGAAATATTTTGGCGTTCTGCTGTCGTTTGATCCCCCAAATAAATCTGTGCTTTGGAAAATATTTTCATAAGTTAATGTTATTATTGATTTTTCAGTTCTAAGTACGAATAGTCGTTTTCTTCAAACGTTTTTTAATCGAAGATAAGAATATTATAAAAAAAACATTTTTGTTTTTTTATTAGGCTAAATGTAATACTTTTGGCAGTGTATATATAACAATAATGGATCATTTCAGCCAAAAAATATTTGTATTACTCTCTTTCAACTTTGAAAGCACGTCAACTATTTGCGCTACAACTACAAACACGACTACCCTTTGGGGTTATTAGTTATATATTATTCCGACAATTTTTGTAATTTTCACAATTACATGTTTCAATTTTTACATTTAAATTTCAATTCATTATAAATGAAGGTTTTAAAATTCGGAGGGACATCTGTAGGTTCTTCAAAAAATATAAATAAAGTAATTCGCATTTTAGAAAATTATTCTAAAAATAGTAAAGTGGTTTGTGTCGTTTCTGCTGTTGGTGGAATTACCGATAAATTATTACTCGCAGGCCGACAAGCACAGAGTAAAGATGAGGCATTTAAAGCAACATTCAATGCTATAAAAGAAAAGCATCTTGCTATTGTTAAAGAATTGAACCCAACACAAAACGAAACGATTGTAAATTATGTTAATGAAAAACTAGACGAACTAAACAGTTTGTTAGAAGGTATTTTTCTCATCAATGAGATATCGCCTAAAACATCTGATAAATTAGTGAGTTTTGGGGAGTTACTATCCTCTTATATCATTGCAGAAACAATGGCCAATAGAGCTATAGCTGCTAAAAGAAAAAATTCTCAAGATATTATTGTTACAAACTCTAATTTTACAAAAGCAGAGGTCGACTATAAAAGTACTAACGCTAACATTAAAACATATTTTGAGGCTGCAGAAGAACGCATTTCTATTATTCCTGGGTTTATTTCTAAATCTACATTAGGGGAAATTACCACCTTAGGTCGTGGTGGGTCTGATTTTACTGCCGCCATCATCGCAGCAGCTTTAAACGTTGAGCAATTAGAAATTTGGACCGATGTAAGTGGGATGTTTACAACCAACCCTAAATTGGTGAAGCAAGCCTACCCTATCCAAAGCATCTCTTACCAAGAGGCAATGGAATTATCGCATTTTGGTGCTAAGGTTTTATACCCACCTACAGTACAGCCAGTATTAAGTTTAGGCATTCCTATTCATATAAAAAATACTATGGCACCCGAGGAAGTTGGTACTATTATTTCGAATACACCAGAGACCTCTACTACTCCTGTACGAGGAATTAGTAATATTTCTAATGTCGCTTTACTAACGCTTCAAGGTAGTGGTATGGTTGGTATTCCTGGGTTTTCTAAGCGTTTATTTGAAACCCTTTCTAACGAAAAAATAAACGTTATTTTAATTACCCAAGCTTCTTCAGAACATTCAATTTGCTTAGGTATAGAAGAAAAAGATGTAGAGATTGCCAAAACTGCTATCGACATCACTTTTGAAAACGAAATTGCTTTACAAAAAATAGATCCTATACTTGTTGAGACTAACCTTTCTATCTTAGCTTTAGTTGGTGATAATATGAAAAATCATCAAGGTATTAGTGGAAAAATGTTCTCTGCCCTAGGTAAAAACAACATTAATATTAGAGCTATTGCGCAAGGCGCTTCTGAAAAAAACATCTCTATTGTTATTGAAGAAACCCATGTAAAAAAAGCCCTAAACACGCTTCATGAAGTGTTTTTCGAAAGTATTACCAAGCAAATCAATGTATTCATTACTGGGGTTGGTAATGTGGGCGAGCGCTTAGTCGAACAAATTAAACAACAGCGATCGTATTTAAAAAAGCATCTTAAAATTAAATTGCGTATTGCTGGTTTATCCAACTCTCGCAAAATGGTGTTTGCCGAAAACGGAATAGACTTAAACGATTGGAAAGCACTATTAGATCAAGGTGAAACGGCTTCTTTGGAGGGCTTTTTCGAAAAAACGAAAGCTCTTAATTTACGCAACAGCATTTTTGTAGATGTAACTGCAAATAAAGATGTAGCCAACCTCTATGCCAATTACCTTAAGCAAAGTATTGCGGTTGTGGCCTGTAACAAAATTGCCTGCTCTAGTGCCTACGAAAATTATACAAGCTTAAAGCAACTGTCTTTAAAATACAACGCCCCTTTATTGTTTGAAACTAATGTTGGTGCTGGTTTACCAATTATAGATACCTTAAGCAACTTAATTGCTTCGGGCGATAAAGTAACGTCTATACAAGCTGTACTTTCTGGAAGTTTAAATTTTGTATTTAATAACTTTAACGATTCTACTAAATTTTACGACGTTGTAAAACAAGCTGGTGTAGAAGGCTACACAGAGCCCGATCCTAGAATTGACTTAAGTGGTGTTGATGTGGCACGTAAAATTTTAATTTTAGCTAGGGAAAGTGGTGTTGCAATGGATTTAGAAGACATAGAAAACCAATCCTTCTTATCGCCTTCTGGTTTAAAAAGTGATACGGTAGATGATTTTTACAAGACTTTAATTGCAGATGAAGCACACTACCAAGCCTTATACGCCTTGGCGAAAGCTAACAATTGCCAATTAAAATATGTCGCTACATTTAAAGATGGTAAAGCCAGTGTAGGCTTGCAAGAAATCCCAGAAGGGCATCCATTTTATAACCTAGAAGGTAGTGACAATATTGTGATGTTCTATACCGAACGTTATGCGCAACAGCCTATGATTATTAAAGGTGCTGGTGCTGGTGCAGATGTAACCGCTTCTGGTTTATTTGCAGATATTATACGATTGGGAAATAACTAATGCTAATAGAATACCTATTGAAATGAAAAATGAAATAAAGCTATTTGCTCCTGCTACTGTAGCCAACGTATCCTGTGGATTCGATGTTATGGGGTTCTGTTTAGACAGTGTTGGAGACGATATGGTTGTTAGAAAAACAGACCGAAAGGGTATTTATATTACGAAAGTTAAAGGCTTCGATTTACCTACAGATCCTAAATTAAACGTCGCTGGTGTTTCTGCCTTAGCCATGTATGATGATTTAGATGTTGATTTTGGATTTGAAATAGAAATTTATAAAAATATCAAACCAGGCAGTGGTATTGGCAGTAGTGCTGCCAGTGCTGCCGGAAGCGTTTTTGGAATGAATGTCTTATTAGGCAACCCTTATAATAAAACAGAACTCGCGCAATTTGCTATTAAAGGAGAAGCCTTAGTTAGTAAGACAGAGCATGCCGATAATATTGCTCCTGCCCTATTTGGTGGTTTTACATTAGTAAAAAGTTTGCAGCCCTTACAGGTTTTAGAACTCCCTACACCAAAAGATTTATATGCCACAATTATTCATCCTCAAATTGAAGTTAAAACATCAGAATCGCGAGGTTTATTACCCGCAAATATAAAACTTCAAGATGCTGTTACCCAATGGGCAAACCTAGGCAGTTTAGTGCACGGTTTACATACCAGCGATTATGAGCTTATAAAAGGCGCCTTGCATGACGTTATTGTTGAACCACACCGTAGCAAACTCATCCCTCTTTTTAGCGATGTTAAAGCAGCTTCATTAAGCGCAGGTGCTTTAGGTGCTGGCATCTCTGGCTCTGGTCCTTCAATATTTTCATTGTGCAAAGGAGAAGCCGTAGCTCATAAAGTGAAGGAAACTATAGAAAATGTGTATATGGATCTAGGTATAGATTTCGATATGCACGTTTCTAAAATTAACGCAGAAGGTGTGAAAATAATCTCTTAATACTACATATACATAAAACACTTCTAGCTGTTGTTAGAGCTGTTTTTATAACACTAAAACAGATGTCCCTTTTAATTTAGGATACCCATAAAATGAAATATTATTCGTTAAATAAGCAAGCTCCCGAATCCACATTTAAAAACGCTGTAATTAAAGGTTTGGCGCCAGACAAAGGTTTGTATTTCCCAGAAAGCATCACACCTTTATCTAAAGATTTTTTTAATACTATAGACCGTTTATCACATGCTGAAATCGCTTTTGAAGCAATTAAACAATTTGTAGTTCCAGAAATCCCAGAACA
Source organism: uncultured Hyunsoonleella sp. (assembly GCA_964562415.1). Taxonomy (GTDB): domain Bacteria; phylum Bacteroidota; class Bacteroidia; order Flavobacteriales; family Flavobacteriaceae; genus Jejuia. The sequence continues at coordinate 23,459 of CAZLTR010000013.1, forward strand.
GGTGCTAAAAACGATTGTAGAAGAAACCTTGTCTTTCGATTTCCCTATCGTAAAATTAAATGATAACATTTCTACATTAGAATTGTTTCATGGTCCTACCATGGCATTTAAAGATGTTGGTGCCCGCTTTATGGCACGTTGCTTAGGGTATTTTAACCAAGACAATGCCAAAGAGGTTACTGTACTGGTCGCTACCTCTGGAGATACTGGAGGCGCTGTAGCTAACGGTTTTCTAGGTGTAAAAGGGGTTAACGTTGTAATTTTATACCCAAGTGGTAAGGTTAGTGACATCCAAGAGAAGCAATTAACGACTTTAGGTCAAAATATTAAAGCTTTAGAGGTCGATGGGACTTTCGACGACTGTCAAGCTATGGTAAAAACGGCCTTTTTAGACGATACGCTTACTAGTAAAATGCAATTAACATCGGCAAACTCTATTAACGTAGCCCGCTGGTTACCGCAATTATTTTATTTTATGTTTGCTTACAAGCAGTTGCATAATACCTATAGCAACATTGTATTCTCTGTGCCTAGTGGTAATTTTGGGAATGTTTGCGCTGGTATGATGGCCCAACAGTTAGGTTTGCCTATAACACATTTTATAGCCTCTAATAATTTAAATAATGTCGTAACACGTTATTTACAATCTAACGTATACGAACCAAAACCATCTATACAAACCATTAGTAACGCCATGGATGTTGGAGCACCTAGTAATTTTATTCGCATCCAAAAAATTTATAACAATAATTTCGAACATCTAAAAGATAATTTATCCTCGTATAGCTTTACCGATGAAGCTACGCGCGAAGCACTTCTTGAAATTTACAATACCTATGATTATGTTGCCGATCCTCATGGTGCTGTTGGCTATCTAGGTTGTAAAGCCTATTTAGAAACCCAACCAAACGCGCATTGTGTATTTTTAGAAACAGCTCACCCTACTAAATTTTTAGATGTTGTAGAAGCTGTTATTAAAGAAAAACAACCTTTGCCAGTGCAAATCGAAGCCGTAATGGGGAAACCTAAAGCCGCTACAAAAATTGCAACATACGAAGATTTAAAACAATTTTTACTTAATTAATAGCGCTATGTGCTAATAGACACATATCAATATGTCGTATTTAGGTATCAGTGCTATTCATCTAGTTTTTATATAGTTTTCTAAAAATAAACTTCAAATAATGTATTTTTACAAAAAAAGAACCTATGAAATATAATTTTACACAATTTTTCACCTTTTGTACATTTTTACTTGTTACGCTTCAAAACAATGTACAAGCTCAAGTATGTAACGGCGTTTTTGAAGAACAGAATGGCCTTTTAACCATTGAAATGGAATCTGGAGATATTCCAAACAACACCAATTGGCAAACAGGCAGTGAAGCAGACCCTAATTTAGCAAATTCAACTATTAACTACATATTTTGGAATGGTACAGAATCGTTCAATGCTTTATCAGGAGCACCAATTACATATAATATTAAAATAAATACACCTGGTACTTATAGATTTGTATGTCGAGGACGAATAGGTACTGGTACGTCATCAGGTGAACATAACGATTTTTGGCTGCGCATTGAAGCCGATGATTTTTTTGTTACTCAAGGAAATAATCCAACAGCCCAAGCTATTGAACCAATGCCCGATTGTGAATCCAACCCAAATAGAGGCTGCGCTGATGATGCCAAGGTAGATGGTTATTTCAAGGCTTTTATGAATAGATCCCCTACTGGCGCTGTGGAACAGAGATGGGGTTTTGTAACTAACTCCAGATTTAACGAAACTGCTTTTAGACATTTTTGGGCAACCTTTAATTCTGCAGGGAATTATTCTATAATAATAGATGCTAGATCAAGTTTCTTCTTTATGGACAAAATGGTATTACGAAAATCTGATATTTTAGATAGTACTGCTCAAAATTTAAGCAACCCAGAATCTACATGTAATGAAAACCCTCTATCTATTTCAGGTGAGGTTAATAATAATATTCGACTTTTTCCTAACCCGGCAACAAACACTATAACTGTTAGCAATCTGCCTGCCAGTAGCCAAGGTAAATTTGTATTAAGAAATATATTAGGTGCTACAGTACGAGAATTAAACATCACTAGCGCAAACCAAAATATTGATATTAGTGATTTAAAAAGTGGTATGTATTTTATCTCAAGTTTAAATTCTAAATCTGCTTTCACTCAAAAATTTATTAAGTTATAATTTTTTAGGAAATATAATACGCATAGAACTCATCTTCACTTTTTGTTTTTAACCAAAAATGAGTTGAAATTTAACCAGATAAGGCACTTTTTGAAGCTCATAGCAGCGCTACGGACAAAAAAAGTAACGAAATAGGGGTGAATTTCAGCCATTTTTTAGGAAATAGAAAACGTCAAGATGAGTTCATATTTTAAAACTTATGAATTTTACATTCATAGGTTTTTTATTTTCAAGTCCTATTTTAGATTTGTCTCTTTTAGAATACTTAATTAGTGTTAAAAAAGATGTTAAACAATCACGAATTAACAGTTCAAATTTTCAAATATTATAAATGCACTGTATCTTTGATTTTGCTTGTAAAATAGTATATGAAACAGAAACCGAAAATAAAAAGCGAGAAATCTAAACTGCAATTGTTACACCAATATTACAGCTACACGGGCTTTTACACCTTTGTATGGGGAGCTATTAAAAAGGCTTTACCTTATATTATTGGAGCTGTTTTAGCGATATATGTTATTAACTATTTTTTCGATATTGAAGCGGGTTTGATTAAACTTACAGAAACATTACCATCTTATGGCGTGCTAAGCTTCTTTTTTGTTTCAGAAACTTTACTTGGACTTATTCCTCCAGAAATTTTTATTGCGTGGTCTGGCAAAATGCCAGGACCATGGTTTTATTTAAGTCTGTTAGGTATCCTTTCTTATGCTGGTGGTTTACTATCGTATTGGATGGGACGTACAATAACTAAAATACCCTCTGTGCATAACTATCTAGAATTAAAGATGGAAAAGCAGTTGAAAAACTCTAAAAAATGGGGTGGTTTTCTAATTATTGTAGGGGCTTTATTGCCACTACCCTTCTCAATATCTTGTATTGCTGCTGGAATTATTAAATTCCCGTTCAAAAATGTAATCCTTTATGGGTCCTTACGTTTATTGCGATTTGCCATTTATGGTTTAATCATATTTAATGTGCTATAAATTGACTTAAAAGCGAGGTTTTCATGCTAATCTGTTTTAAATTAGCGGGATGTAACGCTTATCGCATTTCTATGGTAACTCTATTTCGAATAGTCGCTTTTTTTGAAGGTTTGTCCTACCTCCTTTTATTATTTGTTGCAACGCCTATAAAGTATCTCGCTAACGATCCTCAATATGTAAAACTATTAGGCATGCCACACGGTTTACTTTTTGTAGCTTACATTGCTTTGGCTTTTGTGATTAAAGCCGATTTTAAATGGGACTCTAAAACATTTTTAATAGTCTTACTGGCTGCCATTATCCCTTTTGGCACATTTTATATCGATAGAAAATACCTTAAACAACACTAACGACTCATCTAATAGTATATATTTCTATAATTAAATGCTAAAACATGCTATTGCAGATTATCTAGTTCGTTTAGGAGTATCTCCTGCAACCGCCGCATACTTAAATATGTTTGCCCTCCTTTGCGCCTTGTTATTGGTCATTTTTATAGTCGATCTTGTGATTAGACGCCTCTTAATAGGAGCCTTTTCCCAATTTGCCAAACGCTCTAAAACACGTTTCGACGATTTTTTAATTTCTAATAAGGTGCCTAGAAATGTGGCCCATATTATTCCGTTTTTAATCGCGTTAGAATTTGTCCCAGATGTATTTGCCGATTTTGGTGATTTCGAACACCTTATAGAAAAGGGACTTCGTGTTTTTGCTATCGTTCTCACCCTATGGATTGTTAGGAGTTTACTTAACACACTTAAAGTCTATTTAAAAACATTACCACGATTAAAAGACAAACCAATAGCAAGTTATATTCAGGTATTTATGATATTTGCTTGGTTAGGTGGCCTTATGTCTGCTATTGCTATTATTACAGGCATTCCCTTCTTAAAGTTTTTAACAGGTTTAGGGGCTATTTCTGCCGTTATACTATTGGTATTTAAAGATACTATATTAGGCTTTGTAGCAAGCATACAAGTATCTATAAACGATATGGTTCGTATTGGCGATTGGATTACTTTTGATAAATATGGAGCCGATGGAGATGTTACCGAAATCACATTGGCTACAGTTAAAGTTCAAAATTTCGATAAAACCATAACCACCATCCCTACTTATG
>CAZLTR010000013.1:27812-35070 GCA_964562415.1 uncultured Hyunsoonleella sp.
TTGGCGGGGTATGACTAATGCTGGTGGTAGACGAATTAAACGGGCTTTATACCTCAAACAAAGCAGCATAAAATGTTTAGAAGATATCGATATCGAAAAGCTTAAAGCCATCCAACTCATACGGTCGTATTTGGAAACCAAAGAACAAGATATCAAAACATATAACACGTCGCAGCACATCGACAAAAGTCTTTTATTAAATGGCCGTAACCTTACTAATATTGGTGTGTTTAGAAAATACATTCAAACCTATATAGAGCAACACTCTGCCATCAATAAAGACATGACCATTATGGTGCGTCAATTAGCACCTACAGCTCAAGGTTTGCCTATAGAGATCTACGCCTTTTGTAGTGACAAGCGCTGGGCTAATTACGAATATGTTATGGCAGATATTTTTGACCATGTACTCGCAGCTGTGCAGCATTTTGATTTAGAGGTTTTTGAATTCACTTCTCATAGCAAGCTTTCTAGTTAAATTTTATTTAAGGATGTTATTTTGTTAAAAATCACATTTAATCATTCTTAAAACGGTACATACAATATAATGCATATAGCCTTTTAAATTTAAAGCAGGCTATGTTAATGTGGCATCACTCACTTCGCAAAAGAAATTGCTACAAAAAAAACCTGCAACATAAACTTTGCAGGTTTTTAAACTATACTGTAAGCGTGTTACTTTTAAACAACGCTGGTTTATAATGTCTAAATATGCGCGGCTAACCAATCCCCTACTTCTTTAGTACCATAAGCTTTTCCGCCATCGGCTAAATCTTCAGTAACAATACCTTGACTTAAAGCATCGTTTACCACAGCTCTAATCGCTTTACCTTCTTCTTGTAGGCCAAAGTTTTCGAACATCATGGCTGCAGATAATACTGTAGCCATAGGGTTGGCTATATTTTTGCCTGTAGCTTGAGGGTAAGACCCGTGAATAGGCTCAAATAAACCAATATCCGATCCTAAAGACGCTGAAGGCATTAACCCCATAGAACCAGAAATCACAGAAGCTTCATCAGTCAAAATATCACCAAATAAGTTTTCAGTAATTAGTACATCGTAGCTGTTAGGCCACTGTACCAAACGCATAGCTACTGCATCTACAAACTCATAGCTCACTTCTACCTCTGGGTAATCTTTTTCCATAGCTTGTACTGTTTCTCTCCATAAACGAGATGTTTCTAAAACATTGGCTTTATCTACACAACACAGTTTTTTAGAACGTGTCATAGCTAATTCAAAACCTTTTTTAGCGAGACGCTGTACTTCTGCTCTGGTATACACACAGTTATCGAAAGCTGTTTCACCTTCATCACGTCTTCCCTTTTCACCAAAGTAAATCCCTCCAGTTAATTCACGTAAAAACACCAAATCTGTGCCTTCAATACGTTCTTGTTTTAATGGTGACTTATCTAATAATGATGGAAATGTAAATGTAGGTCTAACGTTTGCAAACAAACCTAATGCTTTACGCATTTTTAACAAGCCTTGCTCTGGACGCACCTTTGCAGAAGGGTCATTATCAAAGCGAGGGTGCCCGATAGCGCCAAACAATACCGCATCAGAACTTTTACAAATTTCATGCGTTTCATCTGGGTAAGGCTCGCCTACAGCATCGATGGCTGCGGCACCTGTTAAAGCTGGTTTCCAAGTAATCTCATGGCCAAATTTACTTGCTATGGCATCACTCACCTTAACGGCTTGGTCTATTACTTCTGGTCCTATTCCATCACCAGCTAATAGTGCTATATTTAATTTCATTTATTTGTGTTTTTGTAATTTATTAATTTTTAAGCTGCGGTATTAGGTCACTATAATGTTCAGCATTTTTTCTGTGGCTTTAATAGCTGAAACAGTTTGATCACTATCTAACCCACGTGTTTTAAATTCCTTTTCTGTGCTTTTCCAAGTGATAATGGTTTCACAAAGCGCATCGGAATTACTGCCAGGAGGAATTCTAACCGCATAATCCACTAATTTAGGCAGTACAATTTTCTTGGTTTTAAAAATACTTTTAGTCGCATTCATAAATGCATCAAACTGACCGTCGCCTTGAGCATGCTCTTCAAAAGTGTCATTAAGAATGGTCATGGACACCGTTGTAGATGGCTTTAAACCTTTAGAATGTGTTAAAACATAAGAGTTAACTTTGACTTTCTCTTCGTAAGTTCCTTCTAAAACATCTGAAATGATATACGGCAAATCTTCCTTAGTGACTACTTGCTTCTTATCGCCTAATTCAATAATGCGTTGGGTGACTTTTTTTAAATCTGCATCATTCAATTGCAAACCTAGCTGTTGCAAATTCTTTTGAATATTCGCTTTTCCTGAAGATTTACCTAGGGCGTATTGACGTTTTCTCCCAAAACGTTCTGGCATTAAATCGCTAAAGTAAAGGTTCTTCTTATTGTCTCCATCCGCATGAATTCCAGCAGTTTGCGTAAACACATTAGCGCCAATGATAGGTTTATTAGCAGGAATCATAACCCCAGAAAAATTCTCTACCAATCGGCTTACCGTATAGAGCATTTTTTCATTAACTCCTATAGCTATATTGGGCATAAAATCATTAATAACCGCAATAGTACTTGACATGGGTGCATTTCCGGCACGTTCTCCCATACCATTCACCGTTAGGTGTAAACCATCTGCACCCGCTTTTAAAGCTTCCATAACATTAGCGACACCTAAATCGTAATCGTTATGCGCATGGAAGTCAAAATGCAATTCTGGATAGGTGTCTTTAATTTCCTTAACAAAGGCATACGATTCTTCGGGTGTAAGTACACCCAATGTATCTGGTAACATGATACGTGCTACATCTTGCGTCTTTAAAAACTCTAAAAATTCGTAAACATAGGCTTTAGAATTACGCATACCATTACTCCAATCTTCTAAATAAAGATTTGTGGTAATGCCATGTTTGGCTGCTAAGGCAATGGTATCTGCAACTTCTTTAAAGTGCTGCGCTTCTGTCTTTTTTAACTGGTGGGTTAAATGATTTAAAGACCCTTTGGTGAGCAAGTTTTGTACTTTAGCCCCAGCGCTAATCATCCAATCTATAGACACCCCATTATCTACAAATGTGAGTACTTCTACTTTATCAAGATAATTAGTTTCGAGTGCCCAATCTGTAATATCCTTTACAGCCTGAAACTCTCCTTCTGAGACTCTAGCGGATGCTATTTCAATACGATCAACCTTGAGCTCTTCTAATAAGAGCTTAGCTATCGTTAACTTTTCTGAAGCAGAAAACGACACTGTCGATGTTTGTTCTCCATCGCGCAGTGTCGTATCCATTATTTCAATTTTTCTAACTGGCATACTAGAAAGGACGCGTTTCTGTAAAAGCCTCTATCTCATCTTTTATATTTTGTAAATAGTCTATATCATCAAAACCATTTAACATATTCTCTTTTTTGTACCCATTAATTGCAAAAGATTCTTGAGTACCAGAGCTTAACAAGGTAATCGTTTGCGCTTGAAGGTCTATTTCTACTTCAGTATTAGGATCGGCGTAAGTTGCTTCAAAAATTTCATTTAAAAATTCTGGGCTAATCTGTACAGGTAACACCCCAATATTTAAACAGTTATTTTTAAAGATATCTGCGAAGAAGCTAGATACTACACAACGGAATCCGTAATCGTAAACAGCCCAAGCAGCGTGTTCTCTTGAAGAACCAGAACCAAAATTCTTTCCACCAACTAAAATTTTTCCTTTGTAAATAGGGTTGTTTAAAACAAAATCCTGTTTTAAAGTATCGTCACTATTATATCTCCAATCGCGAAATAAGTTATCGCCAAAACCTTCACGTTTTGTCGCTTTTAAAAAGCGTGCTGGAATAATTTGATCTGTATCTACATTCTCTATAGGTAATGGAACTACAGTACTTTTTAATGTTGTAAATTTATCGTAAGCCATTTTATTTGCTTTTTGCCTATGTATGATACAACAGGCTAATTTTATTAATTGAATTTTACTTTTAGCATTAAGCTATCACGTAAAATATTCTTATAGTAATTCTCTAGGATCTGTTACCACTCCGGTCACAGCAGCAGCAGCAGCTACTAACGGACTGGCTAATAATGTTCTTGATCCAGGACCTTGACGGCCTTCAAAATTTCTGTTCGAAGTACTTACCGCATATTTACCAGCAGGTATTTTATCGTCGTTCATCGCTAAACATGCCGAACATCCTGGCTCTCTTAATACAAAACCAGCGGCCTCAAAAATTTCTAGCAAACCTTCTTCTTTAATTTTAGCCTCTACGATATGAGATCCTGGTACTAACCAAGCTGTAACGTTTTCTGCTTTTTTACGGCCTTTAACAATAGATGCAAACGCACGGAAATCTTCAATACGACCATTAGTACAGCTCCCAATAAACACATAATCAATTTTCTTACCGATCATCTCTTCATTTTCGGCATAGCCCATATAAGCCAAAGACTTGTCATAGGTTGCTTTACCTCCTTCTACAGCATCGGCCGAAGGAATATTTTTAGAAATCCCTATACCCATACCTGGATTGGTTCCATAGGTAATCATTGGTTCTATCGCACTAGCATCGAATGTTAATTCTTTATCAAATACAGCATCATCATCTGTTTTTAGCGTTTCCCAATAAGCCATCGCTTTATCCCAATCGGCTCCTTTTGGTGTCATTGGTCTGCCCTTAATATATGCAAACGTTTTCTCATCAGGAGCTACCATACCACCACGTGCACCCATCTCTATAGATAGATTACAAACTGTCATACGACCTTCCATCGTCATGTTTTCAAAAACATCACCTGCGTATTCTACAAAATACCCAGTTGCACCAGAGGTTGTTAATTGCGCAATGATATATAAACCTACATCTTTAGGAGTTACTCCTTTACTTAATGTCCCATTAACGCTTATACGCATTTTCTTAGGCTTAGGTTGCATGATACACTGCGACGTTAATACCATCTCTACTTCAGAAGTTCCAATACCAAAAGCTATAGCACCAAACGCACCATGGGTAGACGTATGCGAATCTCCACAAACAATTGTAGCACCTGGTAATGTAATCCCATTTTCTGGGCCTACAACGTGAACAATACCATTATTTTCATGACCAAGCCCCCAGTGACTAATACCATATTTTTTGGCATTATTCTCTAGTGTTTTTAATTGATTTGCAGATAAAGGATCTTGAACTGGTAAGTGTTGGTTAATAGTTGGCGTATTATGATCGGCAACAGCAAATGTGCGATGTGAATATAATACACTTAAGCCCCTACTTTCTAACCCTACAAATGCTACAGGACTTGTAACTTCATGGATTAAATGGCGATCTATATACAACACATCTGGTCCATCTTCAATATTTCGCACTACATGCGAATCCCATACTTTGTCAAATAATGATTTACTCATAAAATATCTATAATTTTTGTGTTAAAACTACTTGAAGTAGTTATAGAATCGCAAATTTATATTTTATTACAGATATTTGAAACTTTAGAGCCCTTTGTTATATAATTTTTATATTAAATACAATCTATATTCTATTATTTGAATTTTATGCAATGGATTAAGAAAATTGATTATAATTTTTGAACCCAATTTGCAGATTATATTGTTTGTTCTACAAATGAACAATACGATAAAAGCTAGAGGGTGCTTAATATAAGCTCCATAGCTCTAAATAATGGCTTTGTAAACTACAAAAAAGAGAGTCCTTACATCTTAAAACAGCGTTTGCTGTTTGACCTCATTAGGAATGGTTAAATTACAACCTAATTCTGAATTTAGTTTTTTAATGAAATAGGCAGAAAGTAAAGGAGAGGCTTCCTCTATATTTTGATGTATAAAAAAATCAATTTCGGTAACGCCCTGTGTTTTCCATTCTTTTAATCGCCATACCCAATCGTCTAAACGGGTATAATCTGTTTGATGATTTGCACCAACATAGCGCACAAACGCTGTGGCATTCGTTAAACGCATATGCATTAAATCGCGTCGTCCTGCTGTGTCCACAATAATGTTGGATATCCCATGCGTTTCTAACAATTCATAAAGCGCTTCTGCAACTGCAATATCGTTAAACCAATCGGTATGCCTAAATTCTACTGCTAAAGGAATGGTCTTAGGCCAACTCTCAATGAATTCAACAACCCTATCAAAATCTTTTGGAGAAAAATTAGAATGCATTTGTAAAAAAACAGTTCCTAACTTTTCTTTTAGATGGGCCGCATTGTTAAGGTAATGCTCTACTACAGAAGCAGTATCTTTTAAACGTTTCCAATGGCTAATATCCTGATTTAACTTAGGAAAGAACTTAAAATTGCTGGGCACTTTACGATACCAAGTTGTAAACTGTTCTGGTGAAAAAATACGGTAAAATGTTGCATTCATTTCTATGGCATTAAACTGAGAGCCATAGTATACCAACTCATCTTTAGTACCTCTTGGATAAAAACCTTTAAGGTCTGCTCGATTCCATTTGGCACAACCTACATAAATATTAGGGGTTTTAGTGCCTTTGGTTTTATGCAAAACACGAGATGTATCTTTATGATCTTGAGGTAGGGTAAAATCTATATTATCGGCATTAGCAACACGTCCAAATTTCATAAACAAAACACTATTAAACAACCATACCTCTATACGTTTTACATGGCATGGCTTGATTTTTGCATAAAGATACTGAAAGTTATCATGTTGATAACACCGTTAACAACTATAAGTATTGCCAATTGAAAATAAAGGTATTAATAATTAATTTTAATAAAAATAGATCAAATGGACTCAAGACATTTTATATTAAGCACAATTAGACCTGAAATTCCTAACAGCACCATTCATGACAGTATGAGTGCAGATGAACGTTTTCAAAATATAGTATTACGCCCCATTATTAAGTTTCAAAACGATTTGTTTATTGCGGTTTTTAAAAATTACATTGTTAAACACAAATCGGTATTTTTCGATTTGTCATTAGACAAACGCATCGCATACATCGAAAATGCCATTCAGAAGGACATGAAACTTAGAAATGCCATGAAAGGCATGATTATCGCTTTATTTACGGTAGAAGACTATCAAATTTATATAAAAAACTCATCGGCACTTAACAAACGTATGATGAATATCGTAAAACAACGTTTGGTAAGTCACATACAATTGTTCGATAAACCCGAATTTCTAACTGCAGTTTAAACCCTTTTTATATGAACTCATCTTGACGTTTTGTTTTTAACCGAAAATGAGTTGAAATTTAACCAG
>CAZLTR010000014.1:0-8599 GCA_964562415.1 uncultured Hyunsoonleella sp.
ATGTATCCAGAGCGCATGAGCATATTGCACAACTTAAAGAACGTTTTGGTAATGTGGATGACACGCGCGCCGATTTAACGCCTGTTTTCGAATCTTTTAAAGGAGAAGTCTTTATGGATGGTGACCAAGCTACCATAGATATGGCCTTAGCCAATACAAGAGCACGTTTACGCATGACCACATTATATTACTATGCTGGGCTTTACGGTTTATTGGTTGCAGGAACAGGTAATAAAGTAGAAGATTTTGGAGTTGGTTTTTATACAAAATACGGCGATGGCGGTGTAGACCTTAGTCCTATAGCCGATTTGTTAAAATCTCAAGTCTATGCTATAGGAAAATACCTTAAGGTTCCAGAATCTATAATTAACGCAGCACCTAGCGATGGTCTATTTGGAGATGCGCGCAGTGATGAAGACCAGATAGGTGCCTCTTATCCCGAGTTAGAATGGGCCATGGAGATGGATGGTAAAGGAAAAATAGAAACCGACTTTTCTGGAAGAGAACAAGAGGTTTTTAAAATTTACAAACGCTACAATACCAACAATAAACACAAAATGATAGCTATCCCTATTTGTGAGATTCCTATTAATTTGATGTAGGTATTGCATTATAGAATATTTTTTATTACATTTGTACCGTTCGGAGGACTCTCAATCATGACTCTCTCAAAACTAGTATTAACGTCATGATAATTAAAACCCCTAAGAATTATGATAAAATTATTAATTGCAGACCCACACCCTATTGTTAGAAAAGGGTTAGAACATTTATTTTCGGCTTCATCAGATGTAAAAATTGTAGGAAGCGTTGACAACGGAGAAGCTGTTCTAGAATTTTTAAAGAAAGAACCTGTTGACGTTATCCTTTCTGAAATCGATTTACCAAAACTAAACGGATTAACCGTTTTAAGACATTTAAAATCTGAATATCCAGATGTAAAGACACTAATGTTAAGTGCTCAACCTGAGAATGTTTACGGTTTTAACTCTATTAAAGCAGGTGCCGCTGGTTACATTTCTAAAACAGAAAATGTTATCATTTTAAACGAAGCTGTTTCTAAAGTATATCACGGAGGTATTCATTTAAGTAATGCGTTAACTCAAGAATTAGCGTTTGGAAATAGAGTGAATAAAAACGGTACATTCTTTAAGAAATTATCTACTCGTGAAACTGAAGTTTTAAAACTCCTTGCTATAGGTAAGAAAAACAAAGAAGTTTCTCAAGAATTAGACATTAACGAGAAAACTGTAAGTACTTACAAAGCGCGTTTAATGAAAAAGCTAAAAGTTGATAATATGGTAGACTTAGTAAATCAAGCTAAGTTATTAGAACTATAACACACGATTTAGCTTTCTAGAGAGTAGCATTTTTAAGCCAGAGTAATCTTTGACTTCTTCTAGCACTGTTCTATTAATTTCTGATTTGTTCTCCAGAGTTTTTTGTTGAAACTCTAGTACTTTTTGGTCTATTAAAAAACAGCGAAGACTTAATATCGTTTCACTCACCAATTGTGCTATAGAATGTGTCTTCTCTTTAGGAAAAATATCCATTCGATGCCAATCATCTAAGGAATAACGCTCATCCTCCATCAGAATATTTGTTATTTCATTAGCTGTATTGGCATCGACTGTATTTATAAACGTTTTTAACTCAAACACAGCATCTTGATTTAAACGTTCTATAATGATAGAATACAGCGTTTTAAATTGTGGATTAGAAAACTGCATTTCATCATCTTGTAAATCCAGATATACTTTTTCAAACACACGTGCTTGTTGCACCACAGGCTCGAGTTCTAAATCGCCCTTGTCGGTTTCTTTTAAAACAAGATCTTCAAAATCTTCTACTTTATCGCCATATAAAAGCAAGATTTCTATTATTTTTCGCTCCAATAAGTATTGCACATCTACTTTTTTTGCAGGAGGTTCGTGCTTTATAATCTCAAAGCTTTTTTGTGTTTTTTGTGTTTTTTTTGCGTCGCCTTCTTGATCTTTTTGATTGATTTGTGCCAAGGTCGAAAACAACACCTCTTCACTTATATCCATAATTCGTGCACATTCCTGTATATAAATTTCCTTTTTTATGGTATCAGGAATTTTAGAAATACTATTTACAATATCTCTAATTGTATTGGCTTTTTTTATGGGATCATTTTTAGAATCTTCATATAAGATAGAAGCCTTAAATTGTATAAAGTCTTTAGCATTTTCTTTAAGATACGTCTGTAATTCTTCTAAAGTATTCTGCTTAGCAAAACTATCTGGATCTTCGCCTTGAGGAAAGGTACACACTTTTACATTCATGCCTTGCTCCAATATGAGGTCAATCCCACGAAGTGAAGCCCGCATTCCAGCAGCGTCCCCATCAAAAAGTACTGTGATATTTTTTGTTAATCTATTGATTAAACGAATTTGCTCTGAAGTTAAAGCCGTTCCAGACGAAGATACGACATTGGTAATTCCTGTTTGATGAAACTGAATAACATCGGTATAACCTTCTACCAAATAACAGTTATCTTCTTTAGCAATACTTTGCTTGGCATTATAAATTCCATAAAGCACCTTGCTCTTATAATAAATTTCACTTTCAGGTGAATTTAAATACTTAGCTGCTTTTTTATCTGTAACGAGTATACGGCCTCCAAATCCCAGTATACGGCCGCTCATACTTTTTATAGGAAACATAACGCGGCCTTTAAACCTATCAAAACGCTTTTCTCCCTTTACAATAGTAAGTCCTGTTTTTTCGAGAAATTCTAATTGATAGCCTTGCTTTAAAGCGTCATCTGTGAAGGCTTGCCATTCGTTTAAAGCATATCCTAAATCAAAGGTTTTTATAGTTTCTAAGGTAAAGCCACGTTCTTTAAAATAGCTTAATCCTATAGATTTACCTTGATCTGTTTTATGTAAAATCTTTTGAAAATATTTATTTGCAAATTCGCTCACCAAATACAGGCTTTCGCGCGCATTTGCGGCTTCTTTTTGCGCATTACTTTGCTCGGTTTCCTCTATATCGATATTATACTTTCTCGCGAGGTACTTTATAGCTTCAGGATAGGTAAAATGCTCATGTTCCATTAAAAAAGCCACGACATTCCCACCTTTACCTGTACTAAAGTCTTTCCAAATTTGCTTTACAGGAGAAACCATAAAGCTAGGAGAGCGCTCATCACTAAATGGACTCAAACCTTTATAATTACTTCCTGCTTTTTTTAGTTGCACAAAATCACCTATAACCTCTTCTACTCTGGCGGTTTCAAAAACTTGATCTATGGATGCTGCTGCTATCAAAATACGAGGATGCTATTACTAAATTATTGACTCATGTATGCGGCGCTATAGCTTACAAATACATACTGCTTTTAATTAAAACTATAGTGTTTATCCAAATGATACATTAAGTCGTGTAGCTTAATTGTATTTCCATACGTACTACGCCATTATAATATAAAATTTGAATTTAAAATGCCTGTGTAAAAGTACTGATTTTAGAAATGAATCCCTCCTTTATATAAGTAACTTTTAATGCCATGCCACTAGCAATCACCCTAAAAAAGCAATCTAATTTATTGATTTCATGGCGTTTTTAAAGCGTTTTATAAACTCATAAATTTCATTGTCATTATAGGCAGCAAACCCAATTCGTATGGCATTATGTCCCACATTGGCCATATCGTAACGTTGCCATTCTAAAATAACCAAGCGCTCTTTAAGTGCTAGTTTAGAAACTGTATCCCAAGAATAATCTTTATGAAGTTTAGCCCAAATAGCCATGCCGCCTTTGGGCGTTTCAAAAGAAAAATAATCTCCCAACTCTGCTCTAAAACATTTACAAAACAAATCTCTACGTGCCCTATAAATTTTCATAACTTTATTAATATGACGGTCTAAGCCCCCATATTTTATAAAATTAGAAAATGCCATTTCTAAAACAGCATCCCCTTGTCGGTCTACAAAACGACGCAACTTTGCACAAGCCGCAACAAAATGCTTAGGCCCTACCAAATACCCCACCCTAAATACTGGTGCTACCGTTTTACAAACCGACCCTACATAAATCACATTGCCAGAGGTATCATGACTCGCTAAGGGTAAGATGGGGGCATGGTTATAATGGAAATCGTAATCGTAATCGTCTTCTAGAATCGCAAATTGATAGGTTTTAGCCAAATTTAAAAGGTGTAGTCTACGCTTAGCAGATAGTGTAACTGTGGTAGGATGGTGATGGTGAGATGTAATATAAATGGCTTTAATAGCATACTGCTTACACAAACTTTCTACAGCTTCTGTATCTACCCCGTTAGCATCTACAGGGGCTCTTAGTAACTTAGCGCCTGTAAATTCGAATGTCGTATCTAAAGAACTGTAATTTGTAGCACCAACAATGATATATTCGTTATGTGTTACAAGCAATTGTGCACTTAAATACAAGCCCATTTGACTCCCTCTTGTGATCATAATCTGATCTACAGAAATGTCTAAGCCTCTCGTATCATTTAAATAAGTTACTAATGTTTCTCTTAAGCTTAAATCCCCATAGGTACTGCCATAACCTAACGCTTCTACTACGCTTTTTTTAGACAATAACTTTCTGTATAAAATTCCTATGTCATCTACTGGAGCCAATCTGCCATCGGAAACCCCGTCGTTAACATACAAATATCCGTCTTTAAAAGCTTGAGGAAAGTTTCGATCTAACAAGGCATTATCTTTAAATGAAAACCCTAATGCATCTGCCTTTAATACAGCCTGCCCCTCTGTTAATGCATGTGTTTTAAGCAAAGGTAAATCGGCATTTACAAATGTTCCTGTTTTAGGCACCGTTTTAACCCATCCCTGCAAATCAAGCTCTTCGTAACAAGCCACTATCGTTTTTCTATGTACCCCCAGGAGTAGCGCCAATTGTCTGCTGCTGGGCAACTTTGTTTCTGGCAGTACTGTACCTTGCTTTATTAAAGTTATGAATTGCGTTGTTAACTGAATGTACAATGGCTGTTTTTTGTCTTTATCTAACTGCAGTATTGTTTTATAAGGTATCATATCTGGACTACTTTAAAAATGAAATCTGGACGATTTATACAGTCCATGAAGGTATTAATTTTACAGTTTAAAACAAGATTATCATGAAAAATTACACAAAAACGCCAGTCAATAAAGTAATTCGAGGCGCTAATAGAGCCACTTATGACAGTGCAAAAATTAATGCCATCCTCGATGCAGGTTTTATAGGTTTTGTAGCCTATAATTTCGATGGTAATGCCATTAGTATTCCTATGGCTTATGGAAGAATTGGAGATACTATTTACCTTCACGGCTCTAGAAAAAACCGTATGCTCCTAGCCTTGTTAGAAAATAAAACTGCAAGTGTAACGGTTATGCATTTAGACGGATTGGTATTAGCCCGTTCTGCATTTCACCATTCTGTAAATTATAGATCTGCCACACTCTTTGGGCCTGTAAACGAAGTTACTACAACTCTAGAAAAAACAAATGCTTTAAAACGCATCGTAAATCACATGGTTCCAAACCGTTGGGATAGTTTAAGACCTATGAATACTAAAGAATTTAATGCCACCTTAGTGGTCGCTTTACACATTACAACAGCGTCTGCCAAAGTACGTGCTGAAGGCGCTATTGATGAGAAAAAAGACATGGAGCTGCCTATTTGGGCAGGTGTTATCCCTACAACTCAAGTTTTAGGTTCCCCTGTAAGCGATGACCATTTAGAGGCAACGGTTAGCATTCCCGATCATGTTATAGCATATTGTAATACTTAAACCCTCATGACGATGTCCCAATGCATAATTTGGGATAAAAGTATACTGGGACATCTCAATACGCTATAAGATGTCCCTCTTTTTTAGAAAGATAAGAAATTACATGTAAAATATGTTACAGCAAGACTTAAAGCAGCGCGCATGTAAAATTTATATATGCTATTTTTTACGATCAATAACGTAGTTTACCATAAGCTCTAAAGCTGCTTTATATTCAGAATCTGGATAAGATGCGAGTAATGCCAAAGCGTCTTCTTGAAACGCTTTCATCTTGGTAATGGCATAATCTAAACCGCCATTTTGCTTTACAAAGGCAATCACTTCTTTAACGCGTTTTGCGTTTTTATTATGATTTTTAATAGAATTGATGAGCCACTTTTTATCTTTTCTATTGGCGTGGTTAAGCACATAAATTAAAGGCAAGGTCATTTTTTGTTCTTTAATGTCTATACCTGTTGGTTTTCCTATTTGGGCATCGCCATAGTCAAATAAGTCATCTTTAATTTGAAACGCCATACCAATAAGCTCTCCAAATTTCCGCATAGTTTCTACGTGAGGTGAATCGGGTTTTACAGAGGCAGCGCCTAAGCTACAGCATGCTGCAATTAGGGTTGCCGTCTTTTGCCTAATAATTTCGTAGTACACATCCTCTGTAATGTCAAGTTTACGCGCTTTTTCAATTTGAAGCAATTCGCCTTCACTCATTTCGCGCACAGCTACCGAAATTATTTTTAATAAATCAAAATCGTTATTATCAATAGACAATAATAGCCCTTTAGACAATAAATAGTCGCCTATTAACACTGCAATTTTATTTTTCCAAAGTGCATTTACAGAGAAAAAACCACGTCTTATGTTACTATCGTCTACGACATCGTCGTGCACTAGCGTTGCAGTATGAATCAATTCTATTACAGAAGCGCCTCTGTAAGTACGTTCGCGCACTTCACCTCTAGAGACCATTTTAGCCACTAAAAACACAAACATAGGACGCATTTGCTTACCTTTTCTATTTACAATGTAGTGTGTTATTCTATTTAACAAGGCCACCTTACTAGACATAGACAACTGAAACTTTTGTTCAAAAAGTTCCATTTCATAAGCTATAGGTTGTTTTATTTGCTCTACAATTTTCATGTGTTATGCCATATGGTTTCTAAGACGTAAATGCGCCCTATTTTAATAAATGCTTTTACGTTTTGCTTTCAATTTAAAAACTCAGGTTTTATTTGCCAACTGTCCGCATGCAGCATCTATGTCTTTCCCTCTACTACGACGAATGGTTACGGTAATATGATGCGCTTCTAAAACCTTTTGGTACATATCTATGGCTTCAGATTTGGCCTGTTGAAATTCGCCATCATCTATAGGGTTATACTCTATAAGATTTACCTTGCTTGGAGCAAACTTACAAAACTCTACAAGCGCATCTACATCTTTACGGGCATCGTTTATACCTTTCCAAACCACATACTCGTAAGTGATTCTATTTTTAGTTTTAGCATACCAATACTGTAATGCCTCTCTTAAATCGGTTAAAGGGAACGTCGCATTAAATGGCATTATAGACGTGCGCACCTCATCTATAGCCGAATGTAGGGATACTGCTAATTTAAATTTAACACCATCGTCTGCCATTTTTTTTATCATTTTTGGAACGCCAGATGTTGACACAACAATACGTTTTGGAGACATCGCTAAACCTTCAGGAGATGTTATTTTATCTATAGCTTTTAGCACATTATTATAATTCATAAGCGGTTCTCCCATACCCATAAACACAATATTACTAAGCGGACGATTATGATACAATCGGCTTTCATTATCGATAGCGACAACCTGATCGTAAATTTCATCTGGATTAAGGTTGCGCATACGCTTTAGGCGTGCTGTTGCACAAAACCGACAATCTAAACTGCATCCTACTTGACTCGATACGCAGGCTGTGGTTCGTGTTGCTGTTGGAATTAGCACCGATTCTACAATAAGGTTATCATGAAGTCGTACTGCATTCTTTATAGTACCATCGCTACTGCGTTGCATGGTATCTACCTTAATGTGGTTAATCACAAAATTAGCTTCTAACATACTTCTGGTATCCTTGGAAATATTGGTCATAGCCTCAAAACTATGTGCCCCTTTTTGCCATAACCATTCGTATACTTGATTGCCTCTAAACGCTTTATCCCCCTGACTTACAAAAAAATCGCGTAATTGCGCTTTTGTTAAAGCCCTTATGTCTTTTTTAATAGTCTCCATTTACACTGCAAAAATAGTGAAAGCTTTTTCTAATTACGAATTATGATGACAAAGCCAGTCTTAAATACGTTATAAAGTAAAATACAATCATCTTATTTTTGAATTACAAACTCCTTTTATCGCAAAAAAAAGCCTCGTAAAACGAGGCTTCATATTTTATAAAATAAGCATGGCATCGCCATAACTGTAAAACTTATATTTTTCTTTTATCGCTTCCTGATAAGCCTCCATGATAAAATCGTGTCCTGCAAAAGCAGAAGCCATCATTAATAGTGTTGATTTTGGGGTATGGAAATTTGTAATCATACAATTTGCGATACTAAAATCGTAAGGTGGGAATATAAATTTATTGGTCCAACCTTCCATTTCATTTAGCAAACCGCTTGAAGATACCGAACTCTCTATAGTACGCATTGCTGTTGTTCCTACAGCACATACACGTTTTCTTCTCTGGATACCATTATTAATTATATTGGCAGCGTCTGTACTTATTACGATTTCTTCACTATCCATTTTATGTTTAGAAAGGTCTTCTACCTCTACAGGATTAAAAGTTCCTAA
>CAZLTR010000014.1:8609-33473 GCA_964562415.1 uncultured Hyunsoonleella sp.
CAAACGCTTTAAAAGGTGTTTTGAAAAGTGTAAGCCTGCTGTTGGCGCAGCTACAGCGCCTTCATTTTTTGCAAAAATAGTTTGGTAACGGCTCTCGTCTTCTGGCTCTACCTCTCGCTTTATATACTTAGGCAATGGCGTTTCTCCCAATTCCTTAAGTTTGACTCTAAATTCTTGGTAAGACCCATCATATAAAAAACGAAGTGTACGTCCTCTAGACGTTGTATTATCGATAACCTCTGCCACTAAAGTCTCATCGTCACCAAAATACAGCTTATTTCCTATTCTTATTTTTCTAGCAGGATCTACTAAAACATCCCAGAGACGTTGCTCCTCATTAAGCTCTCTTAATAAAAACACCTCTATTCTAGCTCCTGTTTTTTCTTTATTACCGTATAATCTAGCAGGAAATACTTTTGTGTTATTTAAGATCATTACATCATCTTCTTCGAAATAATTGATAAGATCTTTAAACAACTTATGCTCTATAGTTTGTTCTTTTCTATTTAAAACCATTAAGCGTGATTCATCTCTATTTTCTGAAGGGTATTCTGCTAATAATTCTGCTGGTAATTCAAAACCAAAATTCGATAATTTCATCTAAAAAAGTTTATGAGTTTATGTCATTAAGAATTTATAAGTTGCCTTAAAATTCTAAAAGCGCAAATATACAATCTCAAGGTAGGGGTTGTCAAGTAAATAACCGATTATTATTTAGTTATTTCAAAACCTAATGTTTCTAAGTCATTCCAGAAGGTAGGGTAACTTTTAGAAACCACTCCAGCATCTTCTATAGTCACGGCTTGCTTTAAAGCTACAGGTGCAAATGCCATAGCCATTCTATGATCGTTATACGTTGCTATAGACACTAGGGGTTTTATCGTTTGTGCCGCTTCTAAATGCAAGGATTTGTCTGTAATATGTACTGTTCCTCCTAATTTTTCAATCTCTGTTTTTAAAGCAACGAGTCGGTCGGTTTCTTTTATTTTTAGAGTATGTAGACCCGTAAGATCGCATGGTATACCTAATGTAAAACAGGTTACAGCTATGGTTTGCGCTATGTCTGGCGCATTTTTTAAATCTAGAACAAGAGGTGCTATAGTTTTTGCTTCTTTTTTAAGGCGAATTGCGGTTCCTGTGAATTGCGTACTTACCCCAAAATGTTTGTAAATATCTACCAAACAAGAATCGCCTTGTAATGAGTTTTCTTTATAAGACGATAAGGTAATTTCTGTACCTACGGCGCTTAAGGCTACAATACTGAAATAGTAAGATGCCGAAGACCAATCGGACTCTACAGTTAAGGTTTTAGGTACTACAGTTGTTGTCGTAGGAAACACTGTAATAACATTGTCTTGAAAAGCCGTTTTAACACCTATTTCATTCAATAAGCTTAAGGTCATTTTAATGTAAGGCACAGACGTAATCTCGCCTTCTAATGTTAGCTCTATACCATGCTCTAATTTCGATGCGATGAGTAACAATGCCGATATGTATTGGCTACTCACATTTGCATGTAGTGCTACTTTATGCTTTACTAATTTTTTACCACTTATTTTTATGGGAGGAAAACCTTCATGCTCTTCATAGCTAATCTCTGCCCCTAAAGTTTTTAAGGCGTCTACTAAAATTTTAATAGGCCGTTCTTTCATACGCTTAGATCCTGTAAGTATGGTTTCTCTCCCTTCTTGTACTGAAAAATAAGCGGTTAAAAAACGCATAGCTGTACCAGCGTGATGAATATCTACTAATGTTTCATTTGAAGCTAATGCTGCTGTCATTAGATTACTATCATCTGAATTAGATACATTTTTCAAGTCAAATTCTGGAAATAAGGCTTGAAGTAATAAAAGTCTATTCGATTCACTTTTAGAACCTGTGATCTCTATAGATGATGTTTTGTGTATTACGGACTGTTGTAGTGTGATATTCATTAAAAAACGCTTCTAGAATTAGAAGCGTCAAATATAAATATAAATTATTTCAATTTTTCATTATTGTGGTGTCTATCGTGATCGCGTTTGCCTTTTTTATACATTCGTTGGTCAAAAGCCGCTTGTAAATCGACTCCAGTTTGGTTAGCCAAACACAGCACTACAAATAGTACATCTGCCAATTCTTCTCCTAGGTCTTTGTCTTTATCACTTTCTTTTTCACTTTGTTCACCATACCGGCGTGCAATAATTCTTGCTACTTCCCCAACTTCTTCGGTAAGCTGGGCCATATTGGTAAGTTCATTAAAGTAACGAACACCGTGTTCGTTAATCCAATCGTCTACTGCTTTTTGTGCGTTTGCTATATTCATATTATAATTTTGTAAGTACGATTTGTTCTGCTTCCTTTTTTAAGTACATATCACAATACGTTTTCAAAGCACTATAGTACAATGGACTTACTATAGAGGCATTGATCTGTTGTGATATAACAACTTGTATATTTTTACCACTAGTGCTCACTTTATAACTAAACTTACCTAAGTTATCGGGTAGCGCAAAACTTGTTGGTTCTGGAACATGCTCTACCTTGTAAGCTTCTGGAATCGTAATCGAAGCCCTGTATTGTTTTAACAAAGGATAGCCAAAATCTATTGGGAATTCTCGTTTTTCCAATTTAAAAGGGTTTTCAATTTCTCTTAAATGAAACATTGGAGAAAAGTATAGTTTGTCTCCAATAACATCTGCCTGTCCCTCGAGATTAAACTTATAAGATTCTAGAACAGGTTTTGACAATTTCATCATATTGGTTACCTCATAATCTGTAACCTCCATATCATTATAAGTATGCTCTAATGCTTCAACATAATTATCTTTTCCTTTGCTTCTGTATTTTTTTCTAAAAGATAGCGCTCTATGATTTGTTCTTGTATTTCGACACCCTCCCCTTACAGCTCCATTTTCATCTATATTCAACATTATATTGGTTATACTTTTGGAAACGGCTTTGGGGTATAAATTTATAAAACTAGACCCGCCATTTTCTGCAACTATACGTCCTTTCCAATTAAGAGTTCTAAAAGGTAAAACATTTGGAGCAGAAAGCTTGGCTGTCGCATCTAACAGTAGTGTCGCACCATCTGGCAACTTTACCCAAGTAACCACATAATTAAAACCTTCTTTTGTTGGAAATAATGGTATTCCATGGTTTCTAGTGCTAACTAAAACAGGGTTAGCATTTACCCCTGCATACCTTAGCATAGAGGTAAGCATCAAATTTATATCGGCACTATTTCCCAATTTAGATTTATAAGCGTTCTTAACGCCATTAGAATAAATACTATAAAATCCATTCCACTTCATATGAGATTTAACAAAATTAAAAATGAGCGCTACTTTTTTAGCACTATTATTTTCTGCCTTGATAAGCTCCTTAATATCATTTTGGTAATACGCTGTTTTAGAAAGCTCTCCTCCAAAACTAGAACGCTTATAAATGGTTTTAGTCACGTCCTCCCAAGTTCTGGTATAGTATTTTATGGGAGAATCTGGCATATTTACACTAGACAACTCATATTTTACAGAAGATCTATAATTTCTAATATTATTGGTGTAGGGTTCTTGTTTTAATGCTGGCACATTATCTAAGTCGTACTCAAAAATATCTGTTGTATAATCAACTTCACCAGTACTATAATGTTGGATAGGATCATTAAGCGCATTTTCGGTTATAGGAATTGCATATTTATAGGCTAATGTAGAAGATTTTGAATCTTTCTCTGGCTTCACCATTAGAAATCCTTTTGTATTTAACTTAAAGTTATAATATTCGGGAACTTCAAAACGCGCTTTCAATTTCTTTACAGGAATACTATGTTGAAATACAAATTCATCTATGTTAGACCAAAAAGGAGAGGTTATTTCATATTTATATTCTATAACACACCCAGGTTTTATATCTGGCATTGTAAATTTAACCTGATTAGTAAACTTATTAATATTTTTTTTAAATATTGCGCCTTTAGTTAACTTTTTAAAAACAGGTTTTCCGCCTTTTAGGCTATAAGTACTTCCTTTTATTCCAGAAATTTGCTCTTCTTCACCGCCTCTTCGCCCTATATAAAGTCCTATTGTCTTTGTTGCAAAATTAAAACCTTCCTTATTATAAATTTTTATGCGTTCATGTACACGAGTTCTATGCAGAAACCCTTTTTCTGCATCGTATTCAAAATAAGTTCTTCTGTACTTGTACAAATACGCCGCATTTACAGAGGAATCTTTTGGAAAAACATTTTCTTCCAATTCTTCTTTAGACACTTTTCCATACTTAAAGTTCTGTGAAAATGCAGACATGCATACACATAGTAATAGTATCCATACTAACTGTAAATTTCTCATTGGTTTATTTTTTTATTAATGCAATTTTAGAATTATCGTATTTTAAAACGTCTTTATGAAACGTTCTAAATGCTTCATAAGCTTCTTTTTCGTATGTGCCATCGTTCATTGAAAATTTTCGCTTATAAATTAACGTGCTTTCATCCTTAACTTCTACACGCATTGTATAAACACCGTACTTATTAGTTAAGGAGACTGGTTTAGGAAAAGCTTCTAACTTGTAAGCTTTGGGTAGTTTAATTTCAATGCTATCTACATCTGTAAATCCTCTTTTTATTTGAAATGGTAATTTTCTATCCTCATATTTATTTGGCACCTCTCTGTTTCTATTAAAAGCATTCAAGGCCAACAACATTCTGTCTCCAATAATTTTACAATACGCATTCGATTTTAAATCTATAAGTTCTTTAAGTACGACATTATCCTTATCGTTGATAATTTTTATATCCTCTATCTGTAAACCATTAATATAGTTCCATTTATTTTTGTAGTGTAGGTCTAAGTCTCTTTTGGTTTCTGTGTCTAAATAGTACTGATTTCCATACTGAATGCCTTTAGATTGTATTTCTAGTTGCGCTGTAATACCTCCATTATCTAGAATTGCATATTGCCCAGTGGTATTTTGGGTACTTTGCTCTTTTTTATACTTTTTAGTATGTTTTATTTTACCGCCTTCTGGTGTAATTACAAGAGCATCTCTATCGTCTGTAAAATACCCTATAAAACCAAATGGTACCTTCTGGTTTGTACACTCCAGCCATATATCCTCGTTTTGTTCTTGCGGGAGGTTTAATATTACATGATTGCCTTGCATAGCAGAAAAATCTTTCTCTATGTTTCTTTGTGCACCACCAGAAAAAACCACTGTATAATAAGACTCTACACCTGCCACATCTAGAAGTGCCATGGTGTAATTGGTTAAGGCCTTACAATCTCCATACCCCAACTCGTCTACTTTAGAAGCATTAAATGGCTTCCAACCACCAATACCCACTTGTACACTAATATAGCGAACTTTATCTTGTACATATTGGTATATTTTCTTCGCTTTTTCAATAGCATCTGTTTCATCTTTCACTAAAGCTTTAATTTCTTGAGAGGTTGCTTCGGGCAAATCTTGAGTATCTGCTATTAAATCATGGTACATCCATTTTCCAAAGTCGGTCCAATTGTCTACTTGCGCTTTTTCCCCCTCTAAACTAAACGCATTAGAAGCGACTAACACTTTTGGTGCTATTACAGAAAATGCTGGACTATAAACTTCCTTACGAATCGCAGCAATATTATGTACTTTAAATGTGAATTGCGTCTTGTCTTCGAACTTCTCTAAGTTATAGTTTTCGAAATTTTTTTCTTTTATCTTAACTTTTAATGTCTCTGGATACGTAATACTGTAAGCACTACTTTCAACACTTAAATTATACATATCTATAGGATAAAAAGGCCTAATAAAAGCCGTATTCTTAGTCATAAACTCGCAGGTAAATTCTACGGTATAAGGATAAGTTATTGCCGTATAATCTAGATATTTTATGCGTGAATCCGAATATAGTGTACCTCCACTGGTGGCACTTACATCTTTAAAATCCTTCTTTTTTATTTTTTTTATTTCATTTCCAAATGCATCGTAAATAACAGCTTGCAAGCTTATAATTTTTTTAGCACTATCATAGTACATATATGCATCTATACTATTCTCGCCTTTTTTGTTAAATACAGTCACGACACGTTTTTTCGTCGTATGCATTTCATTAATAGATTTTAATGTAATGTTTAAAGTATTGTCTCTAACAACTGCATTTGCGTTATTTTTAAGTGTTTTGGGTAGTGTTAGAATTGAAAATTTATTTTTTTGAGAGAAAACACTAAGCGTTGCGGCTAACAACAGTATAACTACTGAGGTTTTTTTACACTTCATTTTTAGTTTATTTTATAATTTATGGCACTACATGTTTTTATTGCTCTTGAAATTACTGCTTATTTTTTGAGTCTATAATTACAGTTACTGGTCCATCATTTATCAATTGCACCTGCATGTTTGCCCCAAACTCACCTGTTTGTATAGGTTTCCCTAAAATTGTTTCAAATTTTTCAATAAACTTTTCATATAGTGGCAAAGCTATTTCGGGTTTTGCTGCTTTTATATAACTTGGCCTGTTGCCCTTTTTTGTTGCGGCATGTAATGTAAATTGGCTCACGACTATGGCATCTCCATTACAGTCTAAAAGTGATGCATTCATGAGTCCTTTAGCATCGCTAAAAATTCTAAGATGCGCTATTTTATGGCATAACCAATCAATGTCTTCATAGCTGTCTTCATTAGCAATCCCCACAAGTATTAACACCCCTTTATTTATGGTTGCTACGGCCTGTCCTTTTATACTAACACTTGCTTCAACAACTCTTTGGATAACTACTTTCACACTATCGTATTAAGTACACTCTTATTTCTAATTTATTGCCAATCGTCTGTTCTGTAATTTTCATCTTCACCTTCTAAAATTTGCACATAACTTCGGTATCTCGAATAAGCAATTTCATCGTTTTCTAATGCGGCTTTAACAGCACATTTAGGTTCCTTTAAATGGATACAGTTATTAAATTTGCAATCTTGTTTTAACTTAAAAATTTCTGGAAAATAATCCCCAACCTCTTCCTTATCCATGTCTACCACGCCAAAACCTTTAATCCCAGGCGTATCAATAATTTTTCCTCCAAAATTAGTGTCAAACATTTCTGCAAACGTCGTAGTATGCTGGCCTTGCATATGCAAATTAGAAATCGCTTTAGTCTTAAGGTTTAATTTAGGCTCTATAGTATTCACAAGTGTCGATTTTCCAACGCCAGAATGTCCTGCAAACATGCTTACTTTATCTGTCATGATACCCTTTACTTTATCGACATTTTTCCCAGTTTTTGCCGAAACACCAATACACTCATACCCTATTTTTCGATACACATGCGCTAAATATTTCACTTCTAAAAGGGTGTCTTCGTCGTAAGCATCAATCTTATTAAACAATAGAATTGTTTTTATTGAATACGCTTCGGCAGTGACTAAAAAGCGATCGATAAAACTGGTTAATGTTGGTGGATTATTAATTGTTATTAATAAAAATACCTGATCTATGTTTGCAGAAATAATATGGGTTTGCTTAGACAGGTTAACCGATTTTCTAACAATATAATTTTGTCTGTCATGGATTTTATGAATAATGCCTGAAACAGTATCATTGTTCATTTCCAGTTCAAAATCTACAATATCACCTACAGCTATAGGATTGGTGCTTTTTATCCCTTTTAGTCTAAATTTTCCTTTTATACGACATTGGTATACCTCGCCTAGCGTAGTTTTAACCGTGTACCAGCTCCCTGTAGATTTATAAATGCGTCCTGTCATATATTAAATAATGCCACAAAATAACACTTTTAAAATTAAAATATCAACCTATTATGACATATTGATAGCTTTAGGCTTTAGATTGATATTACGTATTTTAAACCTCTGCAAAATCGCACTAATTTGTTAGTTCATCGGATAAATCAAACATTAAAACGTAAAAAAAAGACACTTTATCTATTTTTAATCCATAAGTATCTCTATATTAGCTCCACAATTTTAAAAATCAAAAACATGAAAAAATTATTATTTGTATTTGCAATCGCCCTATTTAGTTTTATTGAAACTAATGCTCAAGTGGAGTATAAAGTAATTACAAGTGTCGAATCTATTGTACCAAGTGGTTTGGGGCGTTCTAGAATTATTAGTGCTAACGAAAAGAAAGATTATAAGGAGTACACAAGTACGCAAACCGAAGAAGATAATACACGTAACAAATCTAAACGTGGAGAAATTAGAGTTAAAGGATTTGACGAAACCAAATTATTAAACTTTTATAATATAGCTGGTATTCGTTTTCAAAACATTGCGGCTAATGATGCCATCATTACATCTAAGATCAATACTATGATCGCAGAAGGATGGGAATTAGCATTTGTAAATAGTGCCGTAGAAAGCAAAGGAAGTAAAGATGACAAACAAGGTATTTTTATCACGAGATATATCTTTAAAAGAAATAACTAAGATTTTATAGTTTTTTTACAACCAAAAAAGCTTCTCAATGTAATATTGAGAAGCTTTTTTTTATCTATTAAATATACGATCTAAAGAAACGTATACTTTAAGCTTTATCCCTTAATCACTTTTTCTTGGTGATTGATAGACTCTTGGTGTACTGCTTTAAACATACGCAAGATAAACTCTTCACTTAAGCCGTGTTGTTCACCTTCTAACACCATTTTTCCTAAAATCTCATTCCAACGTTTAGACTGTAATACAGCAACGTTTTTCTTCTTTTTTAAAGCTCCTATTTCTTCTGAAGTTTGCATACGCTGCCCCATTAAACCAAGTATTTGGTTATCTACAACATCGATCTGCGCTCTTAAGTTATTTAGTGCACTGTTATACTCTTCTTCTTCATTAGATTCTTTTCTAATTTTCAAATCCTTCATAATTTGAACCAAAGTAGAAGGCGTAACTTGTTGTGCAGCATCACTCCAAGCATTCTCAGGATCATAGTGCGTTTCTATCATTAACCCATCAAAGTTTAAATCTAAAGCAGTTTGTGATACATCAAAAATCATTTCTCTATTTCCTGTAATATGAGAAGGATCGTTTATTAATGGAATGTCTGGGAATTTATTTTGAAATTCAATAGCCATTTGCCATTCTGGAATATTACGGTATTTTGTCTTTTGGTACGTAGAGAAGCCTCTGTGAATCGCTCCAATATTCTTAACTCCAGAACTGTAGATACGCTCGATACCTCCTAACCATAATGACAAATCTGGATTTACTGGGTTTTTAATTAATACGGGCTTGTCTGTTCCTTCTAATGCATCTGCAATCTCTTGCATGATAAAAGGAGACACTGTAGAACGGGCACCAATCCATAACATATCAATGTCATGCTCTAATGCTAATTTTACGTGAGCGGCATTAGCAACTTCGGTACAAACTTTCATACCTGTTTCTGCTTTTACTTTTTGTAGCCACTTTAAACCTAAAGCCCCTACGCCTTCAAAGTTTCCAGGACGTGTTCTCGGTTTCCATATCCCAGCTCTAAAGTAGCTTACATCTGTATCTTTTAGCTCATGCGCTATTTTTAATACTTGCTCTTCTGTTTCTGCACTACAAGGCCCAGCAATAACTAATGGATGATCTAAATTTAAATCATCTAACCAAGCTCTCATTTCTTTGTTGTTTTCCATAATATGTAATAAAATTCAAAAATCAAATTCCAAATCCCAATCGTCTTTTAATGGGCCTGTAATGGAATTTGGTATTTAATAATTGGTAATTCGTTTAATGTATTCCGTTTAATATGTCTTTTATATGGTTTGCATTTTTCATTTCATCGAATATGGCCTCAAAATTATCGGCCTTCATCAAATCCTTAAAATGCGTTAAATTTTCAATATATTCTTCTAGCGTTTCCAAAATATTCGCCTGATTTTGTTTAAAAATAGGAGTCCACATTTCGGGCGAGCTCTTCGCTAATCGCACAGTAGAGGCAAAACCACTCCCTGCCATATCAAAGATATCACGCTCATTCTTTTCTTTGTCAATCACCGTTTTGCCTAACATGAACGAACTGATATGCGATAAATGCGATACGTAAGCAATATGCTTATCATGTTCTTCTGGATTCATATAACGCATGCGCATCCCTATATCTGTAAATAATTTTAATGCTTTTTCTTGAAGCTTAAAGGTGGTTTTCTCAACCTCACAAACAATGTTTGTTTTGCCTTTAAATAAACCTTCAATAGCAGCGGTAGGCCCAGAATGCTCTGTTCCTGCAATAGGATGCATCGCCAAAAAATTTCTACGCTTAGGATGATTCGCTACGGCTTTACAAATATCTGCTTTAGTAGAGCCTGCATCGACTACTAAACCTGTATCTGGTATTTTATCTAGAATCGTAGGCAACAGTTTTACAGTAGCATCTACAGGTATAGAGACAATCACTAAATCGGCATGTTTCAGGTGATCTAAAGTCGCCTTTTTATCAATTAAGCCTAACTCTAGCGCGGTATTTAATGTGGCCTCCTTTCTGCTTATACCATGAATAATCCTGCTGGGATCATTCTTTTTGATATCTATAGCAAGACTTCCTCCTATTAACCCTATTCCTATGGCGTATATATTTTTCATGTCTTTACCTAACCGCTCTTAAACGCTTTTACGATTCCTTTTTTACTTTTTATTTTATAAACTCTTTCTTATTTAAACTACTGTAATCTCGCTATAGCTTCCTCCAAAACTTCTGTAGTTGCACATAAGGAAAAACGTATATACCCTTCGCCTTGTGTTCCAAAAATAGTTCCTGGCGTAATAAATATGTGATTCTCTTTTAAAATCTTATCGATAAATGCTTCAGCTTTCACACCTGCTGGCAACTTGGCCCAAACAAACAAGCCTGTAGCATCGGTATCGTAAGTACATTCTAATGCCTCTGCTAATTTCCATACCAAATCACGACGTTTACGGTACACACTATTAAGCGTTACATACCACATTTTAGAACACTTTAAAGCTTCTATGGCACCTTTTTGTATGCCATAAAACATCCCAGAGTCCATATTACTCTTCACCTTTAACACATTACTTATGTGTTCATAACTCCCCATTAGCATACCAACACGCCACCCAGACATGTTAAATGTTTTGCTTAACGAGTTGAGTTCTAAACACACCTCTTTAGCGCCTTCTACCGCTAAAATACTTGTTGGCGTATCATTTAAAACAAAACTATAAGGGTTGTCGTTCACAATTAAGATACTATGCTTTTTAGCGAAGGCTACTAAATCTTTAAAAACAGACGGTGTAGGTTTTGCTCCTGTGGGCATGTGCGGATAATTCACCCACATTAGTTTTACTCTACTTAAATCTTGTTGTTCTAAAGCCTCTAAATCTGGCATCCAATTGTTAGAAGCCTCCAAATTGTACAACACCGCTTTTGCGCCTACCAATTTCGTAACCGATTGGTAGGTAGGGTACCCAGGATTAGGAATTAAAACCTCATCACCTTCATTTAAGTAAGCCATAGAAATGTGCATGATCCCTTCTTTACTCCCCATTAAAGGCAAGATTTCGTTTGTAGGGTTTAAGCGCACTTCAAAATGTGTTTTATAAAATCCAGCTATAGCATCACGTAATTCTGGCAAGCCTTGGTAACTTTGGTATTTATGGGCTGTTGCATCTTTAAAGCTATTTGAAATCGCTTCTATAACTTTTTTAGGAGGCTGCATATCTGGGCTTCCAATCCCTAAGTTTATAATAGGCTTGCCGCTAGCAATAAGTAAGCCTACTTCTCGTAATTTCTTAGAGAAATAGTATTCTTCTACGGTATGTAAGCGCTTTGCGACTTCAATCATAACTTTGCATTTTTATATTCTCCCAAAACTTTAAAGCCTTGGCCCATGATTTCTATTATCGATTTTGCTTTCGAAAAATCTTCGTAAGCATTGAAAGTTACATCTACAAAGAACGCATACTTCCAAGGTGTTTTTATAATTGGCAATGATTGTATTTTCGTTAAATTTAACTTACAATCACTCATAACGTTAAGTAATGTCGCTAAACTTCCACGTTTATGGTTAGCTTCAAACTTAAGCGATGCTTTGTTAATACCATCGGTATCGCTCTTAGACTGGCTTCGTTCTACAATTACAAAACGCGTTTCATTGTGCTTTATCGTTTGTATGCTATGCGCTAAAACCTCTAAGCCAAAAATATCGGCTGCCATAACACTGGCTATAGCACCAACATGTTTTAAATTGTGCTTTTGGATACGTTCTGCTACCTCTGCGGTATCTTTATCTTCTACCAATTTAATGTGTGGGTAATTTTTAAAAAATTCCTTGCACTGCAACAATGCCATTGGATGCGAATACACTTCTTTAATATCGGCGATGCTCTGGCCTGATAAAGCCATTAAATTATGTTGGATATCTAAATAATGTTCTCCAACAATATGCAACGCATGGTCGTCTATAAGCGCATAATTTGGTATTATAGAACCTGCAATAGAGTTCTCTAATGCCATTATGGCGGCATCACATTCGTTTTTTGTGAGCGCATCTACAACGCGATCAAACGTCATACACTCTATAATATCTACTGGGTTGTTAAAAAACTCCCGTGATACGATGTGATGAAAAGATCCTTTTGCTCCCTGTATGGCTACCGTATGTATCATAAAAAAAAGTCCCGATTTTCATCGAGACTTATATTAAATTTTATCGTTAAAATTATACATATAAAGTCTCGCTTCTTTTGCTAAAAAAGAAATAGAAGAAGTTAAAATATGTATAAAAAGCTGTTGTTCTCATAATTACGCCGCTAAATTAAATATTATTTTATGAAATAAAAATAGAATAAAACCTTTTTTTTTAGTCTCTTAAAAAGTTTTAAAGAATTTACAGTAAAATTCTAATTATATTAAAGAATCATTACTTTTGACAAAACATTTCCTTAATATGTCTATTAAAGTTAACACTATTTCGAAAACGTATGGAAACCAAAGGGCTCTAGACGAAATTTCTTTTAGTGTAGAACGTCCAGAAATCGTCGGGTTTTTAGGCCCTAATGGTGCTGGCAAGTCTACAATGATGAAGATTTTAACCACTTACATCACTCCTAGCTCTGGTACTACAATGGTAAACGGGCACGATGCGAGTCATTCTAAAGGCATTCAAAAAAGTATTGGTTACCTCCCAGAACACAACCCTTTATATCTAGACATGTATATTAAAGAATATTTAGCCTTTAACGCCAGCATTTACAAGGTCGCTAAAACACGTATAGCCGAAGTGATCGCGCTTACAGGCTTAACCCCTGAAGTCCATAAAAAGATAGGGCAACTCTCTAAAGGGTATCGCCAGCGTGTGGGTCTGGCTACTGCTTTATTGCATGATCCAGAGGTTTTAATTTTAGACGAACCTACCACAGGTTTAGACCCTAACCAATTGATAGACATTAGACATTTAATTAAAACCATAGGCCAAACCAAAACGGTATTTCTTTCTACACACATTATGCAAGAAGTAGAAGCCATGTGCGATCGGGTCATTATTATTAACAAAGGTAAAATTGTGGCCGATAAAAAATTAGATGCCCTACAAAACGATAGTACGCAAGTTGTTGTGGTAGAATTTGATTATCGTGTAGAAGATGCCTTTCTTTTAAAATTACCCAAAGCCTCTCAGGTAAAAAACACACAAGGCTTTGTCTATGAAATTACTTTTAGCTCCAAAGAAGATATGCGTGCCCATGTTTTTGACTTTGCGCACGACAATCAACTTAAAATTTTACAGCTCAACCAAAAGAATGCCAGCTTAGAAAGTTTATTTAGAGAGTTAACAGGAGCCACACCAGACCCATCTTAACTTTTACAAGTACATTACCTTTTCTTAGTCTAAAACGGAGTGTCCTCTATCCATTTTAAAAACAGAGTGCCCTTATAGTTTGGCCTTTTAACCCAGATTATGCAATAGGGCATCGTCATGAGGGTTTTAAATAAATAACTTGGGTTTAAGGTTTTTAATGAAATGCCACTAATTAAAAAGTACTCTTAATAGCTTTTATGATCTTCTCATGACATTTATCATTAAAGTGTCACTTTTTCGTTAGTAATTTTGTTTAAATATCAATACATTTAACCAAAGGCATTCCCATTTTTATAGTGCCTGTTTGTGAGGTGAATTTTAATTAAAAAGGTATGAGCAAAGGAATATACGTAGCCACTTTAGAGCCCAACAGTGGTAAATCTATAGTCGTTTTAGGTTTAATGCATATGCTTTTAGGGCGTACCCCTAAAGTAGGCTATTTTAGACCCATTATTGAAACTACGAAAACAGGAGCACCCGACAACCATATCAATACGGTGCTTTCTTATTTTGAAATTGACATCAATTATAAAAACACGTTTGCCTTTACTAGAGCTGAAGCTTTAAGTCTATACAACCAAGGCAAGTCGGGAGCTGTTATCGATGAAATTATTAAAAAATATAAATATCTTGAAGAGCGTTTTGACTTTATCTTAGTGGAGGGCACGGATTTCTCTCACGAAAATTCCAGTTTAGAATTAGACATCAACATTCTAATTTCAAAAAACTTAGGCCTTCCTGTCATTATAGTAGCCCAAGGCGATGGCGTAACCGTAGATGAAGTGTTCGACAATGTACAATTAGCACACAATACATTTAAAGATGAAGTTAATGTACTTTCTATAGTTGCTAATAAAATACAACCCAACCATGCTGTTACTCTAAAGCAAATGCTTGGCGCGCGTATTGCAAAGCCCACCGATATTACAGTAATTCCTAAAATTAAAAATCTGGCAAGTCCTACTGTAAAAGAAATTATTAGAAATTTAAACGGGACTATTCTATTTGGCGAATCCTCTATAAATAACCAGTCCGACAGTTATAGTGTTGGCGCCATGCAATTGCGAAATTATTTAACCCATCTTAAAGAAAATGCTTTAGTCATTACCCCTGGTGATCGTGCAGACATTATTCTGGGAGCCTTACAAGCAAATCTTTCTAAAAACTATCCGAAAATTTCTGGTATTATACTGTCTGGAGGGTTAATTCCAGAACCTCCTATATTAAAACTTATAGAGGGCCTTTCTAGTGTTGTTCCTATTATAAGTGTAAAACAAGGCACATTTAATGTAACCAATGCTATTGGAAAAATTAAGTCTCGAATTTATGCTGAAAATATTGAGAAGATAGAAACCTCTATTAGCGTTTTTGAAAAACATGTTGCTACCGAAAAATTAGCAGATACGCTTATCAATTTTAAGTCGGATCGTTTTACGCCGCGCATGTTTCAATATAATTTATTACAACGCGCCCAAAAAAGTAAAAAACATATTGTTTTGCCTGAAGGGTACGACGAACGTGTTTTAAGAGCTGCAGTTAGATTAATTGAAACTCAAGTTGTAGACCTTACTTTAATTGGAGAGAAAAGCAAGATTAAAAAAATAATTGCAGAGCAAGACATCCCTCTTAATATTAATGCCATTCAAATTATTGAACCTTTGTCTTCACCTCATTTTAAAGATTATGTAGAGACCTTTTACGAACTAAGAAAACATAAAAACATCACACTAGATATTGCAAAAGATGCTATGACCGATGTCTCTTACTTTGCCACTATGATGATCTATAAAGGTCATGCCGATGGTATGGTATCTGGAGCTGCACATACTACAGCACATACTTTAAGACCTGCACTTCAATTTATAAAAACAAAACCTGGTGTAAATATTGTTTCGTCTGTATTTTTTATGTGTTTAGAAAACAGAGTTTCTATTTTTGGAGATTGTGCTATTAATCCTAATCCTAATGCAGAGCAGCTTGCTGAAATAGCTATTTCTTCTGCTGAAACAGCGTCTAATTTTGGGATTATCCCTAAAGTGGCATTACTCTCTTATTCTTCTGGTGCCTCTGGAAAAGGAGAAGACGTTGATAAAGTACGAAAAGCCACTGAGATTGCTAAAGCAAAAGCACCTGATTTAAAAATTGAAGGCCCCATACAATACGATGCTGCTGTAGACCTTCGTATTGGGAAAAGCAAATTACCCGACTCTGAAGTTGCTGGACAAGCTAGTGTTTTAATTTTTCCAGATCTCAATACAGGAAATAACACCTATAAAGCAGTACAACGCGAAACAGGTGCACTAGCCATAGGGCCTATGTTACAAGGCTTAAACAAACCTGTTAACGATTTAAGCAGAGGCTGTACCGTAGATGATATATATAGTACTGTAATAATAACCGCTATTCAAGCTCAAGATCTATAATATGCAAATACTCGTTTTAAATTCGGGAAGTTCGTCTCTAAAATTTCAATTATTTTCTATGCCAGAGGCCAGCATTTTATGTTCTGGCCTTGTAGACCGTATTGGGTTAGAAAATGCTACATTTACATTCAAAACAGATAAAACTACTATTTCTATTACGCGCCCTATTGCTAACCACAAAGTAGGTTTAGAGCTCGTAGCACAACATTTGCTGGACACATCTACTGGTATTATAAGCGCTACCGATGCGATTAGCATTGTTGGCCATCGCGTTGTACAAGGCGGCGCTTACTTTAGCGAAACAACTCAAATCACAGCTGCTACCAAAGAGAAGATAAAAGCACTTTTTAGCTTAGCCCCCTTACACAACCCCGCCAATTTAGAAGGTATTGAAGTTGCAGAAACCATTTTTCCTAAAGCAAAACAGGTTGCCGTTTTTGATACAGCATTCCATCAATCCATTCCTGAACACGCTTATAAATACGCGATTCCTAATGAATTTGCAGACACCCACAACATTCGTTTGTACGGCTTTCATGGCACGAGTCATAAATACGTATCGGAACAGGCTATAGCTTTCCTAAAAACAAAAAAATCAAATATAATTAGCATTCACTTAGGTAATGGCTGCAGCATTACTGCCATTAAAGACGGAAAGAGCATCGATCATTCTATGGGGCTCACCCCTTTAGACGGTCTTATTATGGGTACACGAAGTGGCGCTATTGATCCCTCTGTTATTTTTCATTTGGCCACTACATTAAACTATAGTTTAGACGAGATTAATAATCTATTACAAAAGAAAAGTGGGCTATTAGGTTTAACAGGCCATAGTGATTTAAGAGACATTCAAGCGGAAGCTAAAAAAGGCAATAAAGCCTGCCAATTGGCATTAGAAATGAGTGCCTATCGCATCAAGAAGTATATAGGAAGTTACGCTGCTGTGTTAAATGGGTTGGACGCTATTGTGTTTACTGCTGGAATAGGCGAAAACTCTCCAATAATGCGAGAACTCATTTGTAAAGATTTGAATTATCTGGGTATTGCGCTCGATTTAGACAAAAACCAAGTTAGGCCCAATACCCTCACTAAGATTAACACTAAGGATTCAAACGTAAAACTTCTTATTATCCCTACTAATGAGGAATTAGAAATTGCAACCCAAGCTTTAGAATTATTCCAAAATTAAACGGCCTTTAAAACGCTGTTCTACCGAAATCTCTGGAGGTGTATTTACCAAAATTACATCTCCTGTACTCGATATGGTACCGCTAATAGATTCTTGCGGATTTAAAATCATATCGTTGGTACTGCGATGGAATACGGTAATACGTGTCGCTTCTAAATCTCGCCCTTCAAAACGAGACGATCCCGATGCGTAATTAATGTTTAAATTTGAAGTCTTACCTGTAATAAAACAATTCGAAATATTATTAAACACCACCCGAAGGGTTTCATTATCTATATTTAATCTAAAATTCGCAATGGTAAAACTATCTGGTGCGCCAAAGTCTTCAGACAATAGTGTTAGATTGGGATAGGTTAGTACCCCTTCCGAACGTATATCAAACTGTGTAGAACTTCGTATTTCTGTAATATTAGGCGCCGTAACATACACTTTCGTAATCCCAAAGTCACGCACAAAATTACAGGTATTGTTATCGGTTAAAACCAACTGGTCTTCAACAACAGTTGCCGTTACATCATTGACTAAGTTTTCACCCGTTTCTACTACGACCTTTGCAGTCTCACCCATTTTTACGATAAGTTCAATATCTCTATGGACTAAAATCTTAGTAAATGCCTCTACAACACGTTCGTTTTGAACCATTGGCCCAGAGGTTTGAAAACAATCCCCTGCACTTTCACTATCACAGGCAAAAGTAAGACACACTAGAATTATATATGCTAAAGTTTGTTTCATAATCGTACGCCTATACCGTATTCTATGGCTTCTGCTTTCGCTGCATGAGATTTTAACATCACTGCTGCAAACCATTTCTTTTTAAAATACCGTTTTAATCCTATTCTAAAATATGTACGCCCCTCAAAATCATAAGGGTAATACACATAGTAACCCACTTGAGATACGACTGTTAATTTATTAATAAACAATTCGTGTCCTGCAAATACACCTACCCGTTTGTAATCTTCATCGCCTGTTAAACCATCCTCTGGAAAGGCTATGGTTCGAAATGCGATGAGTTCTTTTAAAAACCGCGAAAAGAACACTTCTGTTCCTAAATGAAAAGCACTTTTTCTATTAATGCGCTTATCGGCATATGCAGAAAATATATAAAATGGAAATTGCCCACTACCTATCACACTACTTTCGTTCACACCACCTCTAAATGCTAAATTGTATTTAATGGGCTGCGTAAATTTCTTATCGTTAGCCTCTAAAGTCTGTCGGTATTCGGGCGCCTCATCATCCAAGCTATAGGTAAGACCTAAATTTAAGGTTATGGAATTTGTACTGGTATTAGGGGCTCGTGTACTTCCATTAGAATAATGGAATAAAGACAAACCACCTTGTACACCAAACCTATCGAAAATACGTTCCTTTTTAAAATTCAGCATGAGATAAACACTGGCTAAAAATTGAGAGCCAAAGGCAATATTTCTAAAATTAGTTTCTCTATCGTACGGATTTGTTACATAAGCTACTCCAGAGCCAACACGCATCATTAAATGCCGTTGTAAAAAATAAAAATTATAGTGCCCATACAGCGAATAATTTTCGCCTAAAGCAGTACCCTTTAAATCTTGGTATGAAAACGACAGTCCGTAATCGGGATAATTGTAACGCTGTTCCCAGTCGTTTGCACCATAAGTTTTTTTATTCCA
This sequence comes from uncultured Hyunsoonleella sp., assembly GCA_964562415.1. GTDB lineage: Bacteria > Bacteroidota > Bacteroidia > Flavobacteriales > Flavobacteriaceae > Jejuia. The sequence goes on from CAZLTR010000014.1 coordinate 27,664, forward strand.
ACTTAATATCACCCCATCAGGTCTGCCCTGGATTAAATGTAAAATGTCAGGATTGTGAAGTGCGATGTTCCCTTTAAAATAATTGATATCAAAAGAAGTCGTGTTTGTGCTGTCTTGTGCATAACAACAAAAACAACAACTTAAAAAAAGAAGTAGAACTAAACTAAAACGCATCAATACTTTTGGTTTCGAGACAAAAGTATACTTTTTTGAGTCTCTATTCAACAACAGTCATGTTCGTTTTTAATTTTTTATTTCTGTATGAAAGATTTTAAAATATTCTTTAAACATAAATTTTCTATTTCTTTTATAACCCGTCAGTTCTGTCAATATATTGAGAGCAATCAAATCTCTTATTAGTCTATTTGCTGTTGACGCTGAAATCTGTAAGAATTCTGATACTTGTTTAGAATCTATGATTGGTATTTGAAAAAGTTTCTTCATAAGTAACTGACCATTTTCTATTTTACTTCCTAATTTAGGCAATCGGTTTGTTTCAATATCATTTTTTAAAGCAATTATATCCTTAAACACCTGTATCGACTCCTTTGACGTTTCAATAACCCCAACTAAGAAAAATTTTATCCATTGTGTTAAATTACTAGTAAGACGAACGGTCATCAAATTATCATAATAGTAGCCTTTATTCTTTTCGAAAAAATCGGACAAATAAAGAGACGGTTTTTTAAGCACATCATTACTTACTAAATATAGTGTTATTAGCAACCTTCCAAGCCTTCCATTTCCATCAAGGAAAGGATGGATCGTTTCGAATTGATAATGAGCAATAGCTATTTTTATTAAATGTGGAACATGATTATCGTCATTATTAATAAATTTTTCCAAATCACTCATCAAATCAAGGACTTCTGAATGATGGGGAGGTATGAAAATTGCATCTTTTAAAGTTACACCTATCCAGTTTTGACTTTTTCTAAACTCACCTGGAACCTTGTGTTTTCCTCGTACACCTGAAAGAATTATTTTATGAGTATTTTTTATGAGTCGATTAGATATTGGCAGTTTTTCTAATTCTTTAATGGAAGTATTAATAGCTTTTATATAATTTTGAACCTCTGCCCAATCATCTCTCTTCTCTGGATTAATATCTTCTTCTTTAACAAGCGCCTCTTCCATATTCGTTTTGGTGCCTTCAATTCGACTAGAAGTTGTTGCTTCTTTTAAGATATGCATACTAATAAAAAAGTCAACATCAGGGATTATTTGCGAAAAAGCATTCAATTCTCCAATTAACCTATTGGCTTCAGATAATAATTTATTTACTTCAGGAGTCGATATAATCCACTCATGGTTAACTTTCTCAGGAGAAAACGATTTATATTCAATCTGCTTAATATATTTTCCAGAAACGAAATTTTGCAAATCCATATTTTCACTATTCTTTAAAAACACAAATATAAATACTTATATTTTCAAAAATCATTAAAAACAAAAATAAATACTTATGTTATTTTCACTTTAATACAATTTTGATAAAGAATTGAGCAATTAGAGACACTAATTATATAAACTAATAGGATTTATTTCTTTCTATACGCTAAAATATTTTTGGCGTTACCACTCATTTAAGTAAAGATTATTCCCTAACACTTTGAATATACTCCTTTCAAGCACCTCATTTAAATCAAATTACAACTAACAACCTATCCCATATAATAAAATAATGCTAACTATTTTAAAACAATGCTTCAGCCACAGCTTGTATATTATCACTTTTTCCCATAGAGTAATAGTGCAATACAGGCACACCGTATTTTAACAATTCTTTAGACTGTTGTATGGCAAATTCTATACCCACTTGGCGCACGGCCTTATTATCGTTACAATCTTCTACAGCTTCGATTAAATCTTGAGGTAAATCTATTTTAAATACTTGCGGCAACAGCTGCAAGTGACGTTTTACCGCTATAGGTTTAATCCCTGGAATAATAGGCACCGTAATCCCCATAGCTTTTGCAGCTTCTACAAACTCAAAATACTTTTGATTGTCAAAAAACATTTGGGTTACCACATAATCGGCACCCGCATCTACCTTAGCTTTTAGGCGTTTTAAATCGGTTTGTAAAGAAGGGGCTTCCATATGTTTTTCGGGATAGCCCGCTACACCGATACAAAAATTCGATTTATGCTCTGCCGTAATGCCATCGTGTAAATATTCGCCTTGATTTAATTTAGCTATTTGAGCCACCAAATCACTCGCATAAGCGTTTCCACCTTCGGTAGGTTTAAAATAGGCTTCTTCACGCATAGAATCGCCTCGCAAAGCCATAACATTGTCAATCCCTAAATAATGGCAATCCACTAGTACATATTCGGTTTCTTCTTTTGTAAATCCGCCACATAATAAATGTGGTATCGCATCGACATTATACTTATGCTTAATTGAAGCACAAATCCCAACAGTACCAGGACGCATGCGTGTTACACGCTTTTCTAAAAGCCCATTACCTTTGTCCATGTAAACGTATTCTTCTCTAGAAGTGGTCACATCTATAAAAGGCGGTTTAAATTCCATTAAAGGGTCTATATTATTGTATAAATCCTGAATGTTCTTCCCTTTTTTAGGAGGAATAACTTCAAAAGAAAACAATGTTTTCCCATTGGCGTTTTTTATATGATCTGTAACTTTCATGTATGGGTATTTACTCCAATAAATTAATTATGCTACACCAGCTCTGGCTGTTCTTTATACTGCTGCATTAAGGCCTTTACATCGTTTAAAAGGGTTATAGAGGCGTCAATTTCTGCTTTTCGAATAGAAACACTTTCTATATTAAATCCTATTGGAATTTGCTTGTCATGGCAATATTCTAATAATTCTTTAGCAATGGTCTTACATACCGCCACCGATTTGGATAAAATATCTTCTGAGTGCTTCAAGTCATTTTTTAACCATTGCGGAATATCAATGCCGAGCCACTCCATAAATGCCATTGTTTTTAAAGACCCACATGGCGTTAATGTAAATATAATAGGCATAAGTGGCTTCCCTTCTTCCAAGGCGTTATAATAATAATCCGATAGAAAATTTTTAGTGTTATTGATGTTATACACACACTGGGAAATAAAAAAACGACAGCCTTTATCCATCTTTTGAAACAAGCGTTGGTGCTCGTCTTTCTTTGTAAAATGACGCTCTGGAATGGTTACCCCTCCTAAAGGAATAGACGCTTTAGAATTTTGATTAATACTGTAAGCATCATTTAAAGACAAGGCATTTTTTTGCTTGTTAGAAGGTGTCCCAACAAATACCGAATAATCAATACGGTTGGCATTTTTAGAAATCCAAGTGTCCAACTCGCTATTGGAGTATTTCCCAACACTTTTGTATATAATTTTAGGTATTTTAAGAGTGTTAAGATAACTCTCATTATAAGCATCTGGACTAAGCGTCTGCGCAAATGGAAATGGTCTTGGCGCCTTGTTTCTGGACGATTCGTCTTGGATATCATACAATACCAAACCATCGATATCTAGGGTGTTAATGCGCGCTATTTGCTTGGCAGCAATAGCTTTAATTTTATCGGTATCGGCATGAAGCTTTGGTGGGGTTAACCCATAAAGCAATATTCCTGATGCCTTGTTATCTATTTTAGATTTTAACATATTTACAAACGCTTAGCGTTAGTTTGAGTCCATTTTTAAAGCGTTGGTAAGACGCTCTACAAATTTAGCATTTAATTTTTCTTTTTACTGCTCTGCTAAATTAGGGTGCAACCACTTTCTAGCAACTGCTTTGTCAATCCCTTTTCTAGTGGCATAATCTTCCAATTGGTCATTGGTTATTTTTCCCAAGCCAAAATATTTAGCCTCTGGATTTGCAAAATAATACCCCGATACTGCAGCTGCAGGCCACATCGCTAAGCTTTCGGTTAATGTGACACCAATTAGTTTTTCAACCTCTAAAAGTTTCCAAATGGTCTCTTTTTCTAAGTGGTCTGGACAGGCTGGGTAGCCAGGTGCAGGACGAATACCTTTGTAGCTTTCTTTAATTAAATCTTCGTTGGTTAAATCTTCATTTGCTGCGTATCCCCAATGTTTGGTACGTATTTGCTTATGCAAATATTCTGCAAAGGCTTCTGCAAACCGGTCGGCTATGGCCTGGGCCATAATCGCATTATAGTCATCGTCTTGTGCTTTATAACTTTCGGCCAATTCTTGCGCTCCAAATATCCCTACACAAAAGGTCCCCATATAATCTGTTCTACCTGCTGTCTTAGGCGCTATAAAATCGGCTAAAGCATGGTTGGGCACACCTTCGCGTTTTTTTAATTGCTGACGCAAGGTTCTAAACACAAACGTTTCTCCGCTTTTTTTCTTAACTTCAATATCATCGTCGCTAATGGCATTCGCCTCAAATAAACCAAATACAGCTTTGGGTTTTAAAGCTTGTTTGGCTATAATTTGTTTTACCATTATCTGGGCATCTGCAAACAACTGGGTAGCCTGTTCGCCTACCACCTCATCTTCTAAAATGTTAGGATATTTTCCATGTAAATCCCAGCTTCTAAAAAACGGACTCCAATCTATAAATGGCAAAAGCTCTTTTAAACTTAGTTGTTTTAGCACCTGCACACCCAACTCCTTTGGTTTTGCAATCGTACTGCTATCCCAATTAATTTTATATTTTTTTGCTCTGGCGTCTTCTATAGAAATGTAACTTTTCTCTTTACCACGTTTTAAAAACTTCGTTCTAAATTCGTCGTAATCTTTTTTGAGTTTAGCCACATACGCATGTGATGTCTTTTTATTTAATAAGTCTCCAACAACTGTTACAGCTCTTGAAGCGTCATTCACGTGCACCACAGCATTCTCATACTGCGTATCTATTTTCACAGCGGTATGCGCTTTAGATGTTGTGGCACCACCTATAAGTAATGGCACTTCAAAATTCTTATTTTGCATTTCTTTAGCCAGATACACCATCTCATCTAAAGACGGGGTAATTAAGCCCGATAAGCCAATCGCATCTACACGCTCGGCAATTGCGGTTTCTATAATCTTTTCTGGTGGTACCATTACCCCCAAATCTACTATCTCATAGTTGTTACAAGCTAGTACCACGCTTACTATATTTTTACCAATATCGTGCACATCGCCTTTAACCGTAGCCATTAAAATTTTGCCTACGGGTTCTGATTTATCTGATTTTTCGGCTTCAATAAACGGATTTAAATACGCTACCGCTTTTTTCATAACACGAGCAGATTTCACCACTTGAGGCAAGAACATTTTACCTGCACCAAACAAATCGCCCACCACATTCATCCCTGTCATTAAATTGTCTTCAATAACCTCTATAGGTTTTTCGGCTTCTAATCGGGCTTGTTCTACATCCTCGATTATAAAAGCATCTATCCCTTTTACTAATGCATGGGTAATTCTATCTTGCAATGGGTTTTCTCGCCACGATAAATCGGCTTTCTTTTCGGCTTTAGTGCCTTTTACAGTTTCTGAGAAATCCAGTAAACGTTCGGTAGCATCATCTCTTCGATCTAAGATCACATCTTCAATATGCTCTAAAAGATCTTTTGGAATATCGTCGTACACCTCTAGCATAGCTGGGTTTACAATTCCCATATTCATCCCATTTTGTATGGCATAATATAAAAATACCGAATGCATGGCTTCTCGTACGGCATTATTCCCTCTAAAAGAAAATGACACATTACTTACACCTCCACTTACACTTGCATTCTCAAGATTTTCGCGCACCCAACGTGTCGCTCTAATAAAATCAATAGCATTTTTACGGTGTTCTTCCATTCCTGTGGCTACAGGAAATATAT
>CAZLTR010000014.1:33483-34697 GCA_964562415.1 uncultured Hyunsoonleella sp.
CCAACACATCATAAGAACGCTTAGCGATTTCTATACGACGCTCGTAAGTATCGGCCTGTCCTACTTCATCGAAAGCCATAACGATAACGGCTGCGCCGTAGCGTTTTATTTGTGTCGCTTCCCAGATAAATTTGTCTTCGCCTTCTTTTAGCGAAATAGAGTTAACGACACTCTTTCCTTGTACCACTTGCAGTCCAGCCTCTATGATATCCCACTTGGAAGAATCGATCATAATAGGCACACGGCAAATATCTGGCTCGGCTGCAATAAGATTCAAAAAACGCACCATGGCCTCCTTACCATCAATCAAACCATCATCCATATTAATGTCGATAATTTGTGCACCACCATCTACTTGATGTCTAGCAATGTCTAAAGCTTCATCGAATTTCTCTTCTTTTACTAATCGTAAAAATTTACGAGAACCCGCGACATTTGTTCGCTCTCCTACATTAATAAAGTTACTATTTTCGTTCAAAACCAGTGGTTCTAATCCAGACAACTTCATGTATTTGGATTGTTTAATTCGTACTGGTTTTTGATCTATTGTTTCACTCATATCTACTCGTGTTGATCGTTTTTCGTTGTTGGTTCTTAGTTCTTAGTTTATCGTTTTTGGTTTTTGGTTATATATTTATAACGTTTTGTAATATCTTATAAAACCATTCAACAATTTTTTATTTTTAACTACTTTCTATAAACTATAAGTCTAAATTACAAACTATGTACAACTATGTTTCTAGCCATGCCGTTTTGTATTATCGCTACTATTAGCAATGGCCATTATCCTTAATTTACGATTATTATACAAAACCGAATCTTCTTTTAAAAAGCCTTGGGCTTCATATAGTTTTATAGCGTTTTTATTATCATCATAAACATCCAACCAAATTTTGCTTGCATTAAAACCTTTAAAACATAGCTGCTTTGTTAATTTCACAGCTTGTTTACCGTAACCTAGTCCTTTCTTTAAAATAACGATTCGTCTAAATTCGATAATCTTTGTTTTCACGCCAACCAAAATTATATATCCAATAAAGTCTTTACTGTTACTATCGAATATAGATAAATGACATTCTCTATTCATTATATTTTTGTGTTCTTCTAAGCTGTATTCTGTCACAAACCGACAATTATCCTTTTCCAAAATTAAAATTCTATCCAGATTTTCATCTTTCGTTTTTTCAAAGAATATTTTATCATTTTTCAACATG
>CAZLTR010000015.1:0-31366 GCA_964562415.1 uncultured Hyunsoonleella sp.
GTATTAGGCATACTAAAACCTATAGCAGGCAGTGTGAGCATTTATGACAAACCTTATAGCAAACAACGCGCCTTAGTAGCCTATGTACCGCAAAAGGGCAGTGTAGATTGGGATTTCCCCACAACAACATTAGATGTTGTAACTATGGGCACATATGGCAGCTTAGGCTGGATAAAACGCCCTGGACAAAAGGAAAAAAAAGCGGCTTTAGAGGCCTTAGAAAAAGTAGGCATGTTGCCTTTTAAAAATCGTCAAATTAGCCAGCTATCAGGTGGCCAGCAACAACGCGTGTTCCTAGCTAGGGCCCTAGTGCAAAATGCCTCTATTTATTTTATGGATGAGCCTTTTCAAGGTGTAGATGCCACTACCGAAATTGCCATTATAAACATATTAAAAGAACTGCGAAAAGCGGGTAAAACAGTAATTGTAGTACATCACGATTTACAAACAGTACCCGAATATTTTGATTGGGTAACGTTTTTAAATGTAAAAAAGATCGCCACAGGCCCCGTAAAAGATATCTTTAATGATGACAATCTCACTAAAACCTATGGTATTAACTATAAAGTGAGTGTTCAAGAATAAATTTTAGCCATTAAAACACTTATGCGTCCCATGAAAAACACATCTAAGACCACGACAACAAATTTGTAATGCCTATGAAAATTAAAATTTCTAACACAAGAGACATAACTGTTGATGCTATTGTAGAATTATATAGCGCTAATAAATGGAGTTCTGCTAAAAAACCCGAACAGCTTTATAACGCTTTAATACACTCACACTCATTAGTATCGGCTTGGATTGACGGCGTTTTAGTAGGAATAGGGAATGCCATTTCCGACGGATATTTAACGGTGTATTATCCACATTTGTTAGTCCATCCCCAACATCAGGGCAAGGGTATAGGGCAGCAAATAATGTCACAATTGCAAGACAACTACAAATCATTTCATATGCAAATGCTAACCGCTGATGCAGAAGCGATTCATTTTTATAAAAAAATGGGATTTGAAACCGCAGGAAACACGCAACCAATGTGGATTTACAGCGGTAATGAACATTAATAAAACTACAATCATTTAAACCCTAAAACAATCGACATAACAGAATATATAACACTGGTCTTTACAGACTACACCTTAAGAACCATAACACTAGGTACAGCCATTCTAGGTGCCGTAACTGGCATGTTGGGTAGTTTTGCTGTATTGCGCAAGCAAAGTTTATTGGGTGATGCCATTTCTCATGCCGCACTCCCTGGTATTGCAATAGCATTTATACTTACAGGTACGAAAGATAGCAATGTGTTGTTATTAGGCGCTCTTATTAGTGGCTTAATAGGCACATTTTGGATTCGCGGTATTATTAAAAAAACACATTTAAAATCAGATACAGCTTTAGGCCTTATCCTTTCGCTCTTTTTTGGTTTCGGCATGCTATTGCTCACTTTCATACAAAAACAACCCAATGCCAATCAAGCTGGGTTAGATAAATATTTATTTGGACAAGCAGCCACCTTATTAGAAAGTGATGTATGGCTTATGGCCAGCGTTACATGTATATGTTTAATTGTACTCCTCCTGTTTTGGAAAGAATTCAAAATTTTACTATTCGATGCCGATTACACCAAAACCTTAGGATTTAACACCAAGTTTATAGATATACTCATTACGTCTTTTATCGTTTTAGCGATTGTTCTGGGCTTACAAACCGTAGGTGTTGTCCTTATGAGCGCCATGCTATTAGCGCCTGCTGCTGCAGCACGCCAGTGGACAAATAGTTTAGGTACGATGGTATCTTTATCGGCTTTATTTGGGGCATTTTCTGGCGTATTTGGCACCGCTGTTAGCGCCAGCCAAAACAACCTTTCCACAGGACCCGTTATTGTAATTGTAGCTAGCATTTTTGTTCTTGTGTCCTTTATCTTCTCACCAAGCCGAGGCTTACTCTTTAAGCAAATACGATTTATAAAAAATCGTCGTGACCTACAATTACATAAAACCTTAGCATTTATGTACAACATTGCAGAAACACACGACAATATTGCCCATCCTCACGCCATTAAAATTTTAAATAATTTTCAAGGCTTTACCAAGACTACCCTACAACAGCTAGTTAAAAAAAACTATGTAAAATTAGAAGGCAACATGTGGTGCTTAACCGAAGAGGGATTTAAAACAGCTGCTAATTTGTACAACCAACAACATACGTCTCATGAGTAGTTCTCAATTAGAAATACAACTTATAGCTAGTATTGTAGCCATAGCATGCGCTATCCCTGGCACCTTTTTAGTACTCCGTAAGATGGCTATGATTAGCGACGCCATTAGCCATTCCATTTTACCAGGTATCGTAATTGGTTTTTTTATAACCCAAGATCTTAACTCTCCTTTGCTTATACTACTGGCCGCCGTGACTGGTATTATTACTGTAGTTTTAGTAGAATATATCCAAAAAACAGGACTTGTTAAAGAAGACACCGCTATTGGCTTAGTATTTCCCGCACTTTTTAGTATTGGCGTCATTCTTATTGCCCAACATGCTAACGATGTACACTTAGATGTAGATGCGGTTTTGCTAGGAGAACTTGCCTTTGCACCATTTGACAGGCTTGTTATTTCTGGAATCGATGTAGGCCCTAAATCACTATGGATCATAGGCAGTATTCTAATGTTTACCATAGCTTTACTCATTGCCTTTTTCAAAGAATTAAAAGTGAGCACCTTTGATGCTGGCTTAGCAGCTGCTCTAGGATTTTCCCCATCTTTAATTCACTATGGTCTCATGACGGTGTCCTCCATCACCACTGTAGGAGCATTTGATGCTGTTGGTGCCATTCTGGTTGTTGCTTTAATGATTGCTCCCGCTGCCAGTGCATATTTGCTTACTAACGAATTAAAACGCATGCTGAGTTATGCCATTGGTTTTGGCGTATGTTGCGCCATCTCTGGTTACTGGGTGGCTCATTGGCTAGACGCTTCAATCGCAGGCTCTATTACAACCATGCTAGGTTTGCTCTTTTTATTAATATACCTATGCGCTCCAAATAAAGGCATTATTGCTGTACTTTACAAAGAGCGCCAACAACGTATTGAAGTTTCCTTACTTACATTTTTACTACATTTAAAAAACCATACAGAAGAAGAAGAACGCCACGTCAAACATTTAAATGAACATATCAATTGGCAAAAAGTACGAGCCACATCGGTTTTAGAATTGGCACTTAAAAACAATATGATTCTACTGGAAAAAAATATTGTATCATTAACCGAAAAAGGAGAGGACTTCACCTCTAAAGCTATAGACTACATCATCACCAACCAAGACAATAAAATAGAACACATGAAAGATGATTTCTTTTTATTTAGAGGGTAACAGCAATTTGTTTTGTAAGTAAATACACTTTTATAGTACCTTAGTACTATGGCACAGCACAACAAACTTGGCAAAAAAGGCGAACAACTTGCAGTTGACTTTTTAGAAAAACACCAGTACAACATTTTAGAACGCAATTACTATTACGAAAAAGCAGAGGTAGACATCATTGTTCAAAAAGGCAACACCTTGGTAGCTGTAGAGGTTAAAACACGCTCTAGTGCAGATTTTGGCAACCCACAAGACTTTATAAAACCCAAACAAATTCAGAATTTAGTTAAAGCCGTTAATGCTTACGTTGTTGCTAACGATTTAGACGTCGAGGTTCGCTTTGATGTGATTGCTATTATTAAAAAAGGCAACACATATCATATTGAACATCTCGAAGATGCGTTTTATCATTTTTAACTTATTATTTTTCCTCTAAGCTTTGAAAAAAAGCACTCAAATCATCATAATATAGCAATTTATATGTACCTCCTACATTTATCTTATTATTCGCACCACGTGCCGCATAGCGAATACTCTCTATTTTTTGAGGAAATACATACCTCAATTTATATTAAATAAAATCACACTGTTATTAAAAACGAATTTAGACTTAATAACATATCTTAGAAAATTCATTCAAAATTTCAGACGCTCTTTATAAAAAAACGAGACCTTATTCTCTTAGAATTAATTTACTTTAAAAAACGTCTCCAAATCTTCTAAACCATCTGGCTTAGACACAATTTCTTTATCCGAATTTAAAATAAAATAGGTAGGCGTAGCAGAGACATCATAAGCATTACCTATCTCGTTATCCCACTTCCCTTTTCCATATACGTGAATAAAATTAGAAAAATCGTAAGTTAAATTCTTCCATGCATAAGGTTCGTCTTCAAGACCAACAGCAATAACCTTTAGCTGTTTCTCATTTAGCGTTTTAGAAAACGTATGCAGCTGAGGGATTTCCTTTAGACAATGAGAACAAGCACTACTCCAAAATACAATAACATAATGCTTAGACCCTTGAAGCGTACTTAATTTTTGAGATTCCTTTTTTGCTTTTTCAGAGGTCTGTATAGAAAAATCTGGTGCCAATGCACCTATAGCAACCCTTTGATAAGACAACAAAGCTTGTAATAATTTTTGATCATTTGCATTTACACAAAGCTCCATTAAATAAGCTTCAGCAATGTAGTTGGCCACAACATCTATTTTTAAATCCACCATTTGCTCCCATAAATCTGTGAGTAACGTTTTTTTTACTTCAGGTGTAGCTTTCGCCATGGCCTTATAAAACACGTCTATATTTTGCTTATAGGTTTGTATGTCGTCTGCGTTATTCGATGAAATTCCGAAAACGTAATTCGACATGCGTTCAGACAAAAACTTAGAGCTTTGTAATGTTGTGTTATTAAAATCAATATGGTCAAAAAAATGAGCTTTGACCTCAGAGATATACGTTTTTAGATCTACTGCACTTTTAGGTGTATAAGGCATGTTTGCTTTTATAAAATGAGATACGATAGTTCCTTTAGCTGCCTTTTCATATTCTTTTTGAGTCTCTTGTTGTATTTTAAAAATAGCCGCAAGATCTAAAGTATCCTTCGCTTTACGCTTAGTTTTACTCTTAACCTTAGCTTTCTCCTTATAATAGTTACCAATACTATTGGTAATCATCATCATACTGTTAGTATAAGACTCCAATAATTTATTTTCTCTAGAGCTGAGGAATTTCACACCTGTTTCTGCATTAAAATTAAGCTCTACATCTTCGGTACCGTCGTATATTACATCAAAATTATACTCTTCTTGCGGCACTGCATAGGTAATTCGAAATATCCCCTTAGCAACTGTAGAGTCCAGTTTAAGTTCGAAATTACCATTACTCGCTATAGGCGCATTAGTCACATAACTATAATGTGTAGGTTCTATACGGTATAATAATGCCATTTTATATTCATCTGCTGGCAAGAATTTCCCTTTAATACTATGTTGGCTCCAAGATGAGCAAGGCCATAGCGCCACTAAAAAAAATAATTGTTTAAAAAATTTTAACATTTGAAATCTATTACATCAAATTTATACATATTACAATACCAGCTTCCAGGTTAATTATCAACATCTAAAAAAACAATAATCACGCCACAATAGGTCGCAACGCCTTTAAGGCTTTGTCTACAGAGGTTACATTATCAAAAGTAAGCAATAAACGCAAGCCCGCACGTGTTTGTTTTTCTTTCATCTTACACCTATTAGGATGCTTTTGCACAAACTGCAAGACTCTTGTAAAGTTAGCACTTTGGTAGAAACTACTTTGTTGATCGTTAATAAAATATCCTATCAATTTATTTTGTTTCATAATAATCTTTTCAAAACCAATCTGTATTGCTAACCATTTTATTTGGACACTATTTAAGAGATCGGTCACTTGCGCAGGCAATTCGCCAAAACGATCTTCCAATGCCTTTTTAAAAACCTCTAATTCTTCGGGGGTTGTTAGAGTATTAAGTTGCGTGTATAAATTTAAACGCTCTGCTATATTATTAATATAATGGTCGGGGAATAACAACTCAAAATCAGTATCTATGGTTACATCTTTTACATAGACTTTAGTTTCGGCATCATCCTCATACAAATCCTTAAACTCTTTCGCTTTAAGCTCTTCTATAGCTTCATTTAAAATCTTTTGGTAGGTATCAAACCCAATATCATTCATAAAACCACTTTGCTCACCTCCCAATAAATCTCCAGCACCACGAATTTCTAGATCTTTCATTGCAATATTAAAACCACTTCCTAAGGCCGTGAACTGTTCTAAAGCGGTCATACGTTTTCTAGCATCCTCTGTCATAGCAGCATAATCTGGCGTAATAAAATAACAAAATGCCTTTTTATTACTACGCCCTACCCGTCCTCGCATTTGGTGCAAGTCACTCAAACCAAAATTATTGGCATTATTTATAAAAATAGTATTGGCATTGGACACATCTAAACCACTCTCAATAATAGTGGTACTTACCAAGACATCGAATCCACCATCCATAAATTGCAGCATGAGCTCCTCTAACTTTTTGCCTTCCATTTGTCCATGACCTACACCTATTTTAGCATCTGGCACCAAGCGCTGTAACATACCAGCTACTTCTTTAATATTCTCTATGCGGTTATGAATAAAAAAGACTTGTCCGCCACGCTGTATCTCATAACTTACGGCATCTCTAATAGTCTCTTCGTTAAATCGAATGACATGACTTTCTATAGGATAACGGTTAGGAGGCGGTGTTGTAATTACCGATAAATCTCTTGCTGCCATTAAACTAAACTGTAATGTCCTTGGAATAGGCGTTGCTGTTAAGGTTAACACATCGACATTCTCTTTTAATGTTTTTAACTTTTCTTTAACCGCAACTCCAAATTTTTGTTCTTCATCGACAATTAACAAACCTAAATCTTTAAATTTAACACTCTTATTTACAAGCTGATGGGTTCCTATAATAATATCGACTTGTCCAGCTGCCAAACCTTCTAATGTTTGTCGTTTTTGTTTTGCAGTTTTAAAACGATTCACATAATCTACAGTAACAGGAAAATCCTCTAAACGTTTTCTAAAAGTTCGCGCATGTTGATAGGCTAAAATTGTTGTAGGTACTAAAACAGCTACTTGTTTGCCATTATCTACAGCTTTAAATGCTGCACGTATAGCAACTTCGGTTTTACCAAAACCTACATCACCACATACCAACCTATCCATAGGACGTTCACTTTCCATATCGGCTTTTATATCTGCTGTTGCGGTACTTTGGTCTGGTGTATCTTCATATATAAAGGAAGCCTCTAGCTCATGTTGCATGTAACTATCTGGATTGTATTGAAACCCTTTTTGCGTCTTTCGCTTTGCGTAAAGTTTTATAAGATTAAATGCCACATGCTTTACACGTGCTTTTGTTTTTTGCTTTAAAACCTTCCACGCATTACTTCCTAGCTTATGAACCTTTGGTGCCTTGCCATCTTTACCATTAAACTTCGTAATTTTATGTAAGGAATGTATGCTAAGGTATAGCACATCACGCTCACCGTATAGCAACTTAATTGCCTCTTGTTTTTTCCCTTCTACATCTATTTTCTGCAAGCCCCCAAAACGCCCAATTCCATGATCTATATGCGTTACATAATCTCCTATATCTAAATTTGTAAGCTCTTTTAAACTAATAGCTTCTTTTTTAGCATACCCATTTTTAAGTTGAAATTTATGGTAACGCTCAAAAATTTGATGGTCTGTATAACATACAAGCTTAGCGTCGTGATCTATAAAACCCTGATACAGGCCTAAAGGCAGAGTTTGATAAGCTTTTACATCTAAAGTTGCATCATCGAAAATATCATGAAACCTTTTGGCTTGTTGCTCACTAGCACAAGCGACATAATTAGTATAACCTTTTTCTGTATTCGCGTTTAAATCTTCTATTAAAAGGTGAAATTGCTTATTAAACGCAGGTTGTGGCGAGGTATTAAATACTATTTCTTGGACAGCGTCTCCTATTTTAGAAAGTATAGGAGTTGACCCAAACTCTACTACAGAAAATTCTAATAACTGTTTTTTTAGCAAGGCCGAATTGCAAAACAAAGCATCTGGTTTGGCATGTTGAATCGTTTCAGATAGCTTTGTAAAAGCACTTTCGGCTTTTTCGTAAAAATCATCTATTCGCGAAAACATGAGGTCTGCATTCTTAAGGCACAAGATTGTTTTTTGCGCTATATATTTTAAAAAGCTTTGGCGTTTTTCTTCCGTTAATTTATTCGCCACATTTGGAATAATATTAATTTTTTTAATTCGGTTTATCGACAATTGAGAAGCTACATCGAAGGTTCTTATGCTATCTACTTCATCTCCAAAAAATTCAATACGAAACGGCTCGTCATTAGAAAATGAAAACACATCTACAATACCTCCTCTTACCGAAAACTCACCTGGCTCGGTCACAAAGTCTACGCGTTTAAATTTATATTCAAACAATACCTCGTTCACAAAATCTATGGATACTTTATCTCCAACACCTATTTTAAGCGTATTACGCTCTAACTCTTTTCGCGTTACCACCTGCTCAAACAAAGCATCGGGATAGGTCACTATTATTGCTGGTTTTTTTTGGGAATTAATCCTATTTAAAACCTCGGCGCGTAACAGGACGTTAGCGTTATCGGTTTCTTCAATATCATAAGGCCTCCTATAACTACCAGGATAAAATAAAACATCATGACCACCTAAAAGCTGCTCCAAATCATTGAGATAATGAGCTGCTTCCTCTTTATCGTCAAAAACCAACAAAAAAGGCGCTTCTACAGTTTTAAACAGGTTAGAAATTACGAAAGAAAATGAAGATGCTACAAGACCTTTTAAATACACTTTTGTGCCTTTTTGCGACACGGCATTATGCAGATTTTGCAATTGCAAAGCCTGTGCATAGGTTTGAGAAATACTGGATGTGCTCACCTAATTCAATTTTTAGTTACAAATATAAGACTTAACATGTAGTCCCAAACACTTATCACTTTAGCTTGTACTTTAATTTATGCTAAAAAAAGAAGAGAACTCATAAATAATCTTTTTTGAATTGGTATTTTTGAATTTTAAGCTCAAATAAATATGCAAAATACGCCCTTAACCATAGTTGCCAAAATTCTAGCCAAAGCAACACATAGAGACTTAGTAAAACGTGAATTACTAAAACTTATTCCGCCAACCTTAAAAGAAAAGGGCTGTATTAATTATGATTTACACCAGGATCATGAAAATAAAAATCTCTTTTTATTTTATGAAAACTGGGAAAACAGAACCTTATGGCAAACGCACATGAATTCCATGCATATAAACGCTTATGCAGAAGCCACAAAAGATGCTGTTGAAGACTTTGTACTGCATGAAATGACAAATTTAAAAACAAGCTTATAACATCCAAAGTAAACATTAAAATGTTAAGTAAAGCATAAATTAAAACGCAAGTTTTAAAATCTTAAAAAAAGACGTAGATTTGCACCCTAAAAAGCATATTATGTCGTTTTCAGATTTATTTGATAGTGGTTTTAAAAAGCGAAATGAAAGCCATTTCGCAGCTATAGTTCGTGTAGCTATGGATGACTGTGTAATCACAGCAGAAGAACAAGAATTCTTAGACCGGTTAGCAGTTCGTCTTGAAATTGGGGAAAACGATTATAAATCTATACTAAAAGATTATAAATCCTACCCAATCAATCCTCCTGCATCCTACGACAAACGTTTAGAACGTTTATACGATTTAGCTCGTATGGTACATGTAGACACTATAAAAACAGACTCCAAAAATTTACTTTTAAACAAAATCACGGTTGGCCTAGGCTTCAATCCTGAAAATGTAAAGTATATCATAGACAAAGCGCTAACATTAGTAAATGAAGGCTTAGATAGAGATGACTTTATTGAAAATATGAAAAACATGAATCAATAAACACATAGATTCATACACACAAAAGCGCATCTAAAAATGTTTTAGATGCGCTTTTTTTGTGGCTTTTTCACCCAAGCTTTAAATAATAACGTTCTTCTTTAAGAACAAATACGACTCCGCTATATAAGAAACAAAAAATCTCCAAAAGAAAGCATTACTACTTTTGGAGACTTAATGAACTCATGTTTTAGTACAACAAACTACCTTCCAAAAGTTCGAATGCTTAATGCATTAGAAGGTGTTAATTGAATTAGCTTTACACTGTGTGCTTTCATTTCTACAGAGAGATTAATTTTATTATCTTCCGATAGGGTTATTATAGAATCTGTAATAGTTTGTGGCAATTCAGACAGCTGTTCATATCGTGCGCTGTTAGTATTGAAAACGTTTTGCCATGCACTATCGAAACGATCTGATGTACGTGTACCAAATATTCTACCAGACGTGTTTTCCGTAACACCAGCAGTTCTAATATCTGCATATAATTGATTTAAAAATGTACCATTATCCTCATCAATCGTCCATTCATTTAGAGTCCAATCTTGAGAGTCTGCAACATCTGTTCCTTCTACCTGTGCAAATAAAGTTCTCAAATCATTATTCGATCTTCTAGCATGATGATTGTATAATAATAAAAAGATATTGCCTTCTTTAACTACAGGAATAACCCCTGCATAAGTATTTATATTATCCACGGCAGACGGGCTAGAAGACTGTAATCTAGTTCCATTTTCCATCATTAAAAGCATTTCTGTAACATTGCGTCTTCCTGAAGGCAATCCACCAGTATTCTCAATTTCCTGACCCCAATCGTAAATTTCAGTGATTCTATTTTCTAAAGCCATATCAATAATAGTGGCATACCAACTCGCTCCTAGCTCTCCACCATCATTCAAACTAACCCCTCTACGTCTGTTTTCATCTCTTAATATCCCAAATTCCTGAATGTCGAAAGGAATATTCGCAAACTGCGGGTATCTATCTAAAGCGCTTCTGTAAGCTGGAACAATCCCTTCAAACTTAATTCTATTTCTATCCAATTGCTCGTAATACGATATACTAAAGAAATCCATTTGAGACCCTACTTCACCAGTTACTGCGTTTATTCCAGTAGCAAAATGATCTATAATCTCTGTTGTAAAAGTAGCAATACCCTCTGTTAATAAATTACCAGGCCCTACTTTGGCATTAGGTAACAGCTTTAAAACCTCATCTACAGTTATATCGTAATGTATATAATACTCTTCTATAGTACCTGCCCAGTGCCCTGGGTTAAGGTTTGGCTCTGTACCAATTCTAAAACGCCATGTTTCTACTGCCGAAACTCCAAATTCATCTATTAAGGCCTGTAAAAACGCATTTATATATTGGCGCCAAACACCGTAATCTAATGGTGGCCTTGAGTTTCCAAACTGTTCTTCTATACGCTCTCCAGACATTTGCCAAGGCACATTATCTAAAACGATTCTTGGCTGAACTCCTGTAAGAAACAACCCTCTAAGATCTCTTATAAACGTACTAAAATCTGTAATAACATTTCCAGACTCGTCTACACCTCTAAAAAACGTGTTTCTATCGTCAAGACGTCCTCCCAAGGATCTCACAATATTATAATTATTAACATACGCTCTCAATGGTGCCACAATATTATTTCTAAAGTTAGAACCACTAAAACGTGTTTGATTTACTATTGGTCTTGTAGACCAAAAATTTTGCAATGGTCCTACCACATTATTCGTGTTTACAATAACGAGGTTGTTTTCATCAATCACCGAAGCTAACCCTTCTGGAGTTTCTTCTAGTGGCACTTCTTCTTCAGCAACTTGTGCCGATACTTGTTCTTCTATTGTTTCAGAGTCATCACACCTATACAATAACAATACAGTCGAAAGCAAAAAAACAGATAATAGTGTTTTTCTCGACATAGCAAATAAGATCTTTTTCATAATTTTTTTTTAACAATCAACAAATTTACATTTAACAAACTTTCTAACTCTCCTGTAGACTCACGATACTACCGAACATCTAAAAAAGTTAAAAGCATACTTAAGATTATACTTCAAGGTTATGTCGTTCCCTTTAAAATAAACTAACAGTTTATTTTAAAAAAAATTAACATAACAGCTTATCTTTAAGTGATACAAGAAAACCATAACAATTCTTCTAAATAGAAATGAAATCAATACAACTAAATATGACAGAATAATACTTATTTTATGAAAAAAAGTATCTATAATACCTATCAATAAAGCGTATTTTGAACTTCTATATCAGGATGTATTTGTACTAATTTACAACAAAAAACACTTCTTTTTATATTTATACAAACATGAAACCATCTAGACACATGCCAAATAACATAAAACTTTCAATTAAAGAGAAAATTGGATATGCTTTAGGAGATGGCGCTGCAAATATAGCTTGGCGTGCTGTTGCTACTTTTTTATTTATCTTTTATACCGATGTTTTTGGCCTTAGTCCTACTACGGTAGGGATACTTGTATTAACAGCGCGATTTAGCGATGGCATAAGCGATATTGTTATGGGCATTATTGGTGATCATACAACGTCTAAATATGGCAAATTTCGTCCTTGGATTTTATGGACAGCCATCCCACTTGGTGTCATATTATCTCTATTATTCACAAGTCCCGAACTAAGTGCCAATGGCAAAATAGTGTATGCATATGTTACTTATATTCTCTTTACACTTATATATACTGCCAATAACATTCCTTATGGAGCACTTATGGGTGTTATGACTGCTAACGACAAAGAGCGTACTAGTATTGGCTCTTTTAGAATGATAGGTGCTTTTGGCGGAGGCATGATTGTACAAGGCGCCCTGTTATTTTTAGTCGCATATTTTGGAAATGTAGAGCCAAAAATTAAAGTAGCCGAGTTAACAGAAACCTCATTTAAAGTAGATGTTATAGCATCTAAAACCATAGAACACGTTAATATTAAAACAGGACATGGCATCGCCAACTTTAGCTGGAATGACACAGCACATACCAATAGTACACCAGCAAATACCTTAAGCTTCTCTATGAAAAAAGGAGAACACTATAGTTTTATTGTGTCTGGCGAAAAAAACATATCACCAGATAGTATTACTATTGTAGATCAAAAAACAGGATACAGAAATGCAATATATATCATGTCCATTTTACTCACTATCCTCATGCTTATCACGTTTAGCACTACCAAGGAGCGTGTGCTACCACCTAAAGATCAAAAAACGAATTTAAAGCAGGACATAAAAGACCTTTTTTCCAATAAACCCTGGCTCATCTTACTTATTATAGGTTTATTATTTAACATCTATAATTGTATTAAACAAGGGGTTGTTGTTTACTATTTTACGCATTATTTAAACAACCAATTACTTTCTGCCTCCTATTTAATTGCACTAATGCTAGCCTCTATAGCTGGGGCCTTCATGACTGCTTATCTCAGCAAAAGGTTTGGAAAACGAAACGTATTCATTTTTGCCTTATTATTTTCTGGATTCACTAATGCTTTATTGTGTTTTTGTGGTCCTAATGATATCAATAGTATTTTTATAATAGGAATGCTATCTGAGTGTGCTTCGGCAATTTTCCCAACATTGTTCTTTGTAATGCTTGGGGATGCTGCTGATTTTTCGGAATGGAAAAATGGCAGGAGAGCTACTGGCTTAGTCTATTCTGCGGGTTCATTTGCTAGTAAGTTTGGCGGTGGTATCGCTGGATTTATAGTTATGTATGTACTTACCCTATTTGGTTATGATGGCTTAAAACCCGAAACTATTAAACACGCTACTAAAGGCATGATTATGCTTATGAGTTGGATTCCTGCTCTCATAACATTAGTGGCTGCTGGCTTAATGCTCACCTATCCATTAACCCAAAAAAAACTAGATAAAATTACTTTAGAGTTGCAAAACAGAAGAACCTCCAAACCCTCTAATTCATAAGCTTATATAATATCAACAGGTGTTTAATTACTAGCTGAAACGACTAGCTTGGCACTTACTTTTCAAAATAAATCACAAAAACCTCTTAAAAAAAGTGTGGACTTTCGCTCAAATCAAAAAAAGCAAAAGTCCACTAAAACAACATCTACAACATCTTTAAGCCGTTAAACTAACTCGAAATCAACGTATAAGTTTGTCGTAGAATCGCCTCCAACATAAACTTTAAAACGTCCAGGTTCCACCTTAAAATCTCCAGCACCATCGTAAAACCCTAAAGCGTCTAACTCTAATACAAACTGTATTGTTTTTACTGCTCCCTTTTCTAGCGTTACTAATTGAAAATCCTTTAATTCTTTAACGGGCCGTATAGTACTTGCATGCACATCGTGTATATACAATTGAACCACCTCTTTTCCTTTTACTGCACCTATATTAGCAACATCTACAGCAATGAAAATGATCTCATTTTTAGTATAGACCCGCTTATCTGCACGCAAATTAGTATACTTAAATGTGGTATAGCTCAACCCATATCCAAATGGATATAAAGGCGTATTATCGGCATCACTATAATGCGACCAAAATACATTTTTAGCAACATTAACTGGTCTTCCTGTACTTTTACAATTGTAATATATAGGAATTTGTCCTACATGTTTAGGAAAGGTCATAGGTAGTTTTCCACTAGGATTATAATCTCCATACAAGACCTGAGCAATCGCATGACCTGCTTGCGACCCCAACTGCCATGCTTCGACAATGGCAGGTACATGTTGATCTGCCCAAGTTATGGTAAGCGGTCTGCCATTATTTAAAACCAAAACAACATTAGGGTTCACCTCATATACCGCTTCTAACAACTCCTGTTGTACCCCTGGAAGCCCTATATCGACGCGACTGCGAGCTTCTCCAGACTGAAAGCCATGCTCTCCCAAAACCATTACAACAACATCGGCTGTTTTAGCGGCCTGTAATGCTGCAGCAAAACCACTTTTGTCGGTTGTATTAATAGTAAGTTCTTCAATAAAATCGGTTATTCCCAAAGTAAGATCTGCTCCTTTTTCATAAATAAGCGTATTTCCTTCATACGCTTGCATGCCCTCTAATACAGAAACTCCTGTATGATCATCTGATGCGATGCGCCAACTTCCTAAAACACTATTCTTATCGTTAGCCAACCCCCCAATAAGTGCAATGGTTTGTCCTTCTTTTTTAAGTGGTAAAAGTTCGTTTTCATTTTTTAACAATACGATAGACTTTCTAGCCATATCTAATACTGCATCGTGATGCGCCTTACAGTTCACTACAGCTTTTTCTCGTGCCACATCGCAATATTTGTAAGGATCTTCAAAAAGCCCTAATTCATACTTTACAATTAAAATACGCCTCACTGCGTCATCAATAAGTGCTTCATCCAATACACCGTCTAAAACCAACTGTTCTAATTCAGCAACAAACACATGAGATTCCATATCTAAATCGGTTCCCGCTGTG
The DNA here is from genome assembly GCA_964562415.1 of uncultured Hyunsoonleella sp. GTDB lineage: Bacteria > Bacteroidota > Bacteroidia > Flavobacteriales > Flavobacteriaceae > Jejuia. Next base: position 15,304 of record CAZLTR010000015.1, read on the forward strand.
GCTGCCGTTAGCGCCGCCTCTCTATCGTCCTTAGCATAGCCCCAAACAACCATTTCTTTAATTGAAGCCCAATCGGAAACTACAAAACCTTCAAACCCCCATCGCCCTTTTAAAATATCTCTAAGCAAAAATGTATCTCCAGTTGCAGGAACCCCATTGAGATCGTTAAAAGCATTCATAAATGTTTTTACTCCTGCATCAACCGCCGCTTTAAAAGGGGGTAAAACAGTATTATACAAGGTTGCAGTGCCTATTTCCACGGTATTATACTCTTTTCCAGCTTCTGAAAACCCATAAGCAGCAAAATGTTTTGCGCAGGCCGCAATCGTATGTACTGCAGACAAGTCGTCTCCCTGAAAACCTTCCACCCTAGCAGTAGCAATCTTACTTCCTAGATAAGGATCTTCTCCTGCACCTTCCATAACCCGCCCCCACCTAGGATCTCTAGAAATATCAACCATAGGTCCAAACGTCCAATTAATTCCTACAGCAGCAGCTTCTGCAGCTGCAACTTGAGCCGATCGCTTTATAGCTTCTAAATCCCAACTTGCAGCTTCCGCCAAAGGTATAGGGCTTAACGTTTTATAACCATGTATCACATCGAAACCTATAATTAGAGGAATACCTAACCGCGTTTCTTCGACTGCAATTTTTTGTACCGCTCTAACATCTGCTGCGCCTCGAACAGACAACATAGAGCCCACCAACCCTGCTTTAAGATCTTCATATTTTTTTTCTGCACTACCAGCAACGGGCACTGGCCCCGTAACATCCCAAAACCCATTATATTGATTCATTTGACCTATTTTTTCTTTTAAGGTCATTCTAAGCAACAAATTTTCAACATTTTGCTTAATATCAGTATGTACTTTATTTTTTAAAACAGCTTTGAATTTGTTATTACCTATCATGAATAAAATATATTGGTATTATAATAATTTCGCTATATCCATTTATAACAATAAATACTAAAAAAACACAAATGCATATAAAATATACAACCAAACAATACAATTATTGTCGACCATATGTATTCGTTTGAAATTTAAAAAAACACTGAATAACTAGTGCTTACAAGACATTTACAGTATTTTATATAAACGGACTCTACAAAAATATACTTACAAAACAATTATTTAGCTATCCTAAATAATCAATTAATAATATTATTTTAATAAAATTATTTCAATAAAGATTACAAGACACGTTTTATTCCTCCATTAAATTCTGACCTAAAATCTGTAGGTGTCATGTTTTTTTCTTTTTTAAAAATACGATTAAAGTTGGCGATATTATTAAAACCACACTTAAAACTAATTTCCGACACACTTAAATCTGTCTCTAATAAAAGTTTACTTGCACGACTTATACGCGTGCTATTTACATAATTTACAAAAGTTTTTCCCGTACGTTTTTTAATAAATCTGTTAAAAGATACAGGCGTCATATTAACCAAAGAAGAAATTTCATCTAGAGAAATTTTCTTATCAAAATTCTCTTGAATAAAATCGTATACCTTTTTTATTTTAGAACTGTTTTCAAAATTTCGTTTTTTAGATGTCGTATTAGACAACAAGCGCTGATTCCTTGAATTTGCCAAATCGTAAAGTATAGATACAAACTCTAAATAATAATCAATACCATCTGTCTTCGTTAGCTTTATTAGCCTTGGCGCTATATCCTTAGATATTTTTTTTGAAAATAAAATGCCATGCGCTGCTTTATCAATCATATCTTTAATCGGCTTAAAAATATTTCTAGTCAACAGCTTTTCATCTAATAAATCGTAATTAATATGTATGGTAATCTCATGTATTTTCTTCGATTTGCATTGATGCAATTCCCACGCATGCACCAAATTAGACCCTACGAAGACCAGCTCTATATCATCAATCTCCTCTACATTATCGCCAACAATGCGACGCACTCCTTTTCCGTTTTGTATAAAATTCAACTCATATTCTGGATGAAAATGAATTGGAAAATCGAAATCATCTTTCACCCTATCATACACCAAAAAACTATCCTCTGGTGTTAATTGTGTTATTTCTCTATGTACATTATCTATCATATACTTCACTTTATATTATTCTGAAAAATACATACAAATATTTGACAAAATCATATTATACCAATGTCAATTTTGACGTTAATTTTGTATTAATAACTATACAAGGTACATAATTACATAAAATTAATTAAAAAATCTCCCCCAAAATCAATTAATCGTTTTTATGTGATTTTTTTTAAAACTAAACTTTTAACAAATTAATTGACAAACATTTATGGAAAACAAATTACTGCAAAAAATATTTTTTTGGGTAGTTCTGGTAGTAAGCGCCTCTATGAGCGCTCAAACAATTACTGGTACTATTTCTGATGCTAATGGTCCCTTGGTAGGCGCCAATATCATACAAAAAAACACTAAAAATGGGGTGGTATCTGATTTCGACGGAAACTACAGTATTAGCAACCTAAGCGCTAATGCTATTCTTGTCTTTAGCTTTATTGGCTATGAAACTCAAGAAATCACAGTAGGCAGTCAATCTACTATTAATGTGACCTTAGTAGAAGACGCCGATGTACTTAACGAAGTTGTTGTAGTAGGTTACGGTAAAACCTCTAGGCGCTTAGTAACAGGAGCAGTTTCTTCTGTAAAAGCAGAAACTATTATACAAACCCCTATTACTTCCGCAGACCAAGCACTTCAAGGACAAGCTGCAGGGGTCACGATTATTAATAGTGGTACACCTGGTACCGCGCCTCAAGTGCAAATACGTGGTTTAGGCACCTTTGGGAATAGCCAACCTTTGTACGTTGTAGACGGTATAGTTACAGGTGGAATTAACGAAATAAACCCTAATGACATTGCTACAATAGACGTCTTAAAAGATGCTTCTACCGCAGCAATTTATGGCTCTAGAGCCTCTAACGGTGTTGTAATCATCACCACTAAAAAGGGAAAAGCTGGTAAAACGAAATTAACCTTCGATACTTTTGTATCCTCACAAAGCACACCAAGAACTTTAGACCTTTTAAACTCTGCACAATTTAGAGATTATGCAGCGGGTACTTTTGGCCTCCCACCACGATACACAACAGACCCAGCATCGACCACTAGAAATACCGACTGGCAAGATGAAATTTTTAGAACAGCCATCATGCATAATACCAATGTTGGGGTTTCTGGAGGTTCTGAAAGTGCTGTATTCAACCTATCGGCAGGATTTATAGACCAAGAAGGTATCATTATTAACACAGGATTTAATAGAGCATCTCTTCGTGCCAACAGTGAATTTAAAGTTGGCAATAAATTTAAAATTGGGGAAACACTAACGATTGCCGACACAGAAATGCTAAATGAAGAAGAAAATGGAGACAGAACACTTATAGAACACGCTATTAAATCCTTGCCTTACACTCCTGTTTTCGATGCTAACAACCCAGGTGGTTTTGGCGGTACAGACACCACTTTAGATAGTGGATCAGACCCTGAAAATCCTGTAAGACTTCAAACTATTAGCAATAATACAACAGAAGTTTCTAAAATATTAGGCTCGGTGTACGCTTCCTATGAGTTTATTGAAGGTCTGGAATACAAATTCCAATATGGCTTTGAACGCACAACCGCGTCTACCAATATTTTACGCCCCTCTTTTGATGAAGGTATTAACCAAAGAGATGCTGCGCAATTAGATCAGATCACAAACATATTTAATTCAGACACTTACACAAGTTCTTTAACCTACTCTAAAACATTTAACGAGGTACATAATTTCGATCTTTTGGGAGTAATAGAAAAATTTGAAACACAATCTAGAAATAACAGATCTCAAGCTTCTAATCCATTAACCAACTCTGTACCCGTAATCCAAGGTCAAGGTGTCGTTACCAATCAACTATTTGAATACGGTCTCATATCTTATGTAGGTAGATTAAACTACAACTACGACAATAAGTATATCTTATCGGCATCGATTAGACGAGATGGTTCTTCGCGTTTTGGAGAAAACAATAAATGGGGAACCTTCCCTGCAGTATCTTTAGGCTGGGTGTTAAGCGAAGAGAATTTCCTTAAGAATTCTAATATTCTAAGCAACCTAAAACTAAGAGGCTCCATTGGAGTTACAGGTAACGATGGCTCTAGAGACTATGTTTTCGAATCTGGACTCATCGCTACATACGGCTACGTAGGTCTTAATAATAACGTTGGGGTTTCTAGCTTTGGCAGCTCTAATCCTGACTTAAAATGGGAAGAAGCCACGATGACCAATATTGGTTTAGATGCAGGCTTTTTTAATAATGCGTTAACTGTATCCCTAGAGTATTTTAATAACGACATCGAAGACGTTATCGTACCGATACCTAATATTACTTCTGATGGATTCGGAGAAGCCTTTACACAACGTAATGGCGCTTCTACAAATACTAAAGGGTTTGAATTTAACATTGGGTATAACTACAACAAAGGTGGCGATTTTAGCTGGTCGGCTAATGTAAACCTTGGAAGTTCTAAAAATAAAGCCACAGATTTAGGCAATCTTTCTTTTATAGAAAGTTCTACGTTTGAAGGTGAAAATCTATCACGTATCGAAAAAGGGGAATCACTTTTCTTCTTTTACGGGCTTCAAACAGACGGTTTATTCCAAGAAGGCGATGACACCAGTACTCAACCCAACGCTGGCCCTGGAGACATTCGTTTTGTCGACCAGAATAATGACGGTGTAATAGATGCCGATGATAATGTTAAAATAGGAGACCCGTTCCCTAGCATCAATTACGGTCTAAACTTTTCATGCAATTACAAAAATTTTGATGCCACAGTATTCTTTGCTGGAATTGGCGGTAATGACATTTACAACACCAATATTTACGATTTAGAAGGGATGACCCGTTTATTCAATGCAGGAACCGCCGTATTGAACCGCTGGACACCGACCAACACAAACACTTCTGTTCCTAGATTTAATCCAGACAATTCAGACAATGTAAACCGCTCAGACCGCTTTATCGAAGACGGCTCTTATGCCAAGCTAAGAAACCTAACGATTGGCTATAGTCTTTCTGAAAAAACACTATCTCAAGTTGCAAATGGCCTATTCTCTAAATTTAGAATTTATGCTACTGCACAAAATTTGTTTACCATAACCAATTATTCGGGTTACGATCCAGAGGTTGGAGGAAGCACCACAGTAAATCCTGGACAACAATCTGCCGCTGCTGGCGTAGGTATAGACCGAGGGGTTTATCCACAGCCGCGCTCATTTATAGCTGGCTTACAATTGCAATTTTAACATTAAACTATTAGAATTATGAAACATATAACCCTATTTTTTATTGGGCTTGCAGCAACGATTGGCATCCTATGGTCCTGCGACGAGTCCGATATCGAACTCTCAAACCCAAACCAACTCTCTGCAGAAACCTTTTTTGAGTCTAGCGCCCAACTAGAATCTGCAGTGACAGCTGCCTACACGTTTTTACAAGAAGTAGGCAATTACGCCAGATACCAATTTTATATTAATGACAATATTGGCGGCGAAAACTACGCCGCAGGAAACTTAGAAGCCGACAAAGTGCAGATGATTCAACGCGATGTAGACGCCGCTAATAACGGTAACAATCAATTTTGGCAACACAACTATCAAGGTATTGGACGCTGTAATTTTGTAATTAACAACGAGGAAAACTTCAAAAACATCCCTGAGACCGACATTAGATTGAGACTTGGTGAAACACACTTTCTAAGAGGACTATTTTATTTCAATTTGGTAAATAAATATGGCGCCATCCCCTTAGTCCTAGATTTAGAGCTTATTGAAGGCGGGCGCTCAAAATCATCTGTTACCGAAGTTTATAATGCTATTATAAACGATTTAGAATTTGCAGCAGCCAATCTACCCTCTAAAGACAATCAAGAAGCAGGACGCCCATCATCTGGGGCAGCATGGGCATTACTTGGTAAAGTCTTTTTACAAAACAACCAGCCAGACAGAGCCAAAACAGCCCTTAGTAATGTTACTGGTTATACGCTAACAGACAACTATAGAGACAACTTTACTATAGCAGGAGAATACAATAGCGAATCCATTTTTGAAGTGAACTATGACGAAACTACTGGTGAAGGTGACTCTTGGAACCAAAATGGGTTAAATAATTCTGAAACTACATTTAGAGCACAAGAATATACAGGCTGGTACAATGTCAAGCCTAGCCAAACACTACTAGACGAATACGAAGATGGCGACACCAGATATGCCGATAATTTTTATTCTATAGACGATAGCGATAATGGCACCATGACTAATACATTCAACAATGGCTTAAATACATTTGTCTCTGGAGAAATAGGGCCAGATGACAATCCCGCATGGAGAAAATACCAAAATCTAGACACCAGCGAATCAGAAACTCCATTTAGTGGTATCAATGCCAGAGTATTGCGCTACGCAGACGTATTGCTTATGCAAGCAGAAGCCGAAATTCGCTCTGGAGGCTCAGAAAGTGTAGCTTTAGATTTCTTAAACCAAGTAAGAGCAAGACCTTCGGTAAATTTACCTCCTATTTCTGTGTCTGGCACACCAGCAATTTTAGAAGCTATTAAACACGAGCGCTGGGTAGAACTCGCTGGCGAACAATCCAGATGGCTCGACTTACAACGATTTGATGGCGACACTTATCTTATGCCTATCCCTAATATAGAACTACAAGGCAATACCAATTTAGAATAAGAACATAGTGTTTCATCTATTTTAGTTCATTTAGCGAAGGAAATCCTGCATGTTTACTATTGCAGGATTTTCTATGTTTGTACATTACGACTTAGTTTAATACCTTTTAGCTTTACATATGATAACGACTCCCTTTTGGCAACTTTTAAAAATCATAGCTCTTTTCTCTATAATTATAGCAGTATCTAGCTGCAAGAAACAAACACCAGAGTCGATAGTACCAACCCCGTCTAAAACACCTCTCTTATTTAAACAGCTCCCAGCAACACACACAGGTGTCTCTTTTAGCAATACCATTACCGAAGATGCCAACAACTTTTTTTTGGTCTACAACTATGCATACAACGGGGGCGGCGTGGCCATTGGCGATATTAATAATGACGGCCTTTTAGATCTTTTTTTTACAGGCAATCAGGTCTCAAATCAACTGTACCTTAACAAAGGGAATCTTAAATTTGAAAACATTACAAAAGCAGCAGGTGTACAGTCCAAAAAAGGCTGGGATAATGGTGTTGTTATGGTCGATGTTAATGGCGACACCCTTTTAGACATTTATATATGTAGAGGCGGCAGAAAAGATAATGATGCCGAACGCAGCAATCTATTATACATTAACAACGGAGATAATACCTTTACCGAACAGGCTAAAACTTATGGTATTGCAGACAAAGGCTATTCCATGATGGCTGCCTTCTTCGATATGGATAACGATAATGACTTAGACCTCTACGTCACCAACAGACCTAGAAAATTCTTTTTAAGCCACGATGCTATCGCAGAAGGCAAAAAAGCACAAAGCGACTTACACCGCGATAAAATTTACGAAAATATAAATGGTACATTTAAAGACATTAGTATTAATGCTGGCATTAACAACACCTTTGCATTTGGCTTAGGCCTTTCTACTTCCGACCTCAACAATGATGGCTTTAGCGATATTTATGTGGCTAACGACTATTTTGAAAGTGATTACTTTTTTAAAAACAACGGCAACAAAACATTTAAACAAGATATTTCTGCATTTAGCAATCATGTTGCGTTCTATGGTATGGGCGTAGATGTGGTCGATTTTAATAACGATGGTCATGAAGACCTTATGGAACTAGACATGACCTCCTCAGATCATGTGAGAGCAAAAACAACCATGGCCCCAATGAATACAGAGAGCTACAAACGCATTCTAAAGCAAGGCAACCACTACCAATACATGCACAACATGCTCCAAATTAACAATGGCAACGGTTTTTTTAGTGATATTAGCCAATTTGCAGGTGTAGATAAAACCGACTGGAGCTGGTCTTGCCTAGGCAGTGATTTCGATAACGATGGCCACCGCGATCTTTTTATTACAAACGGATTTAGACGCGATATTTTCGACAAAGATGCCACAGCAAAAGTAACGCAGTACCTCAACTCTGCACTTAAAAAACAACGTTCAAAAAACGAGAATGTCACCCATATTGCCAACTTATTTCATGAAAATAAAATTCACAACTACATCTATAAAAATAATGGGGATTTAACATTTACAGATAAAGTTAAGGCTTGGGGATTTGAAACCCCTAGCTTCTCTAACGGTGCCGCAGTTGGAGATTTAGACAATGATGGCGACCTGGATATTGTTGTAAACAATATTAATGCACCTGCTTTTATATACCAAAACAATACAGAAAACTTAAATCACAATTATTTAGACCTACACTTAAAAGGTCCTAAACACAACTCTAATGGCCTTGGTGCCAAGGTTACAATTTACACGCCTAACGGACTACAATACCACGAATTAAAAACAGTTCGTGGCTATTTATCTTCGGTAGCACCTCGTGTACATTTCGGATTAGGAGAAACAAGCACTATAGATTCTCTAAAAGTGATATGGCCAGACAAAAGTTATAATCGCATCACCACGAATATCCCTGTAAACACCACTATTCAAGTAGATCATGCCTTAGCACAAGCTCTACCTCTCTTAAAACAAACGCCTTCATCACCAATTTTTCAAGACATTACACAAACTGCGTTTTCTAAACAGCCATTCCAACATCAAGAAAATAATTTTGATGATTTTAAACACCAAATACTACTCCCCCACAAATTGTCTACCGAAGGCCCATGCATTAGTGTTGGAGATATTAATAACGACAATTTAGAAGACTTTTTTATAGGTGGCGCTTCAGGACAAGCTGGCGCTATTTACATGCAACAACACAACTCTAAGTTTCTAAAAACAACTCAAGACGCTATTAGTAAAGATCAATTTTTCGAAGATACAGCTGCTCTGTTTTTTGATGCTAATAAAGATGGCTACCAAGATCTATATGTGGTAAGTGGTGGGCATGCGCACCATAACAACTCCAAACACTACCAAGACAGACTCTATTTAAATAATGGTAAAGGCAAGTTTTTAAAAAGTAGCACACTGCCTCAAATCACTTCGAGTGGGGGATGTGTCACCGCTTTAGATTTTGATGATGATGGAGATGTAGACCTCTTTGTTGGCGGAAGATTAGTCCCTCAGCATTACCCTAACGCTCCAAAAAGTTACCTTCTTGAAAACACCCCAGAAGGTTTTATAGATGTTACCCAACAAAAAGCCCCCGCTCTTGAACACATTGGTATGGTGACCAGCGCCGTTTGGACCAACCCCAATGGAGACCACAGCAACGAACTTTTTATTGTAGGCGAATGGATGCCTATTCAATCCTTTACCTTCAACAAAGGTAAATTCACGAAAAAAACACGTCCTAATTTAGATAAAACCAATGGCTGGTGGAACACTATAGCTGCCAAAGACATCGATAACGATGGAGACACCGATCTCGTTATAGGCAATTTAGGAAAAAACTATAAATTTAAAGCCAGTCCAAAAAAGCCCTTCTATGTATTCGCATCGGACTACGATCGCAATGGCACCAACGATATTTTCTTGGCCAAAAATTATAAGGATAAAATTGTACCTATTCGTGGTAAGGAATGCTCCTCACAACAAATGCCTGTACTCTCCAAAAAATTTAAAACCTACAATGCCTTTGCAAATGCAGACCTTGGCACTATTATCAATGACAAAGCCTTAACCTCAGAGAAACACAAAGCTTATTTATTTGAAAGTGTTATGTTAGAAAACACAAATGGCAACCTTACATTAAAACAACTCCCCAACCAAGTGCAATATTCTACAGCACAGAGTATGCTTCTTGAAGATTTTAATACTAATGGTACTATAGATCTATTCGTCGCAGGAAACAAATTCAACACAGAAATTGAAACCACAAGAGCAGATGCTGGCATTGGTCTTTTACTCACCCAAAATCACAACAAAGAATTCCAAGTGGTACCCATGCGGGAAAGCGGCATCTTTCTACCCTATAACGTAAAAACACTTAAAACTATTACTTTAGGCCCTCATAACAGTTCAAACGCCTCTATAGGAGTTTTAGTTGGCATAAATGATGGACAGTTAAAATTGCTTGAAGTGCGGTAAACTTAAATAAAAGCTAACTAACACTAAAAAACCAAAGCAACACTATTTTAGATTTATCCATATACTTTACAACGCCCTTACCTCCACTAGGACTCCCTAGTCGTGCCTGAGTTCTATTAAGAAACGATTACTATTTAAAAATCATGCTATACCACTACAGCTTAGCTTGGTTTTATCCTTTTATATACTCACTGTAAACGCCACTAGTTATAAAAACTAGCGGTAGCCAGTACTTCGACATACTATTGCTATTTGAGATTAAACATATACAAGGAACAACGAAAATGCAGTTCAAAAATTTTATTACTCTTCCAAACCTATCTTATAGACATTAACCTGTACTTTTTTAGAAGGCTCATAATTTCTTAAACCAGACATGCTATCAATGTCTTCAAAATTGACTATTCTTCCATCATCAGTTTTAATGCTATCTATGTAATCCCAAGTGTTTGCATCATTAAACACAATTATCTGCCATCCATTACTAATATTATAAATTATATTGCCAGAAAAAACACTATTTGGATCTTTTTCAGGTTTCAATTTTAATTCACCCATCTCGATCGCTCTTAAAAGAATTAGTATGTCTTTTTCACTAATCATTATCTATTAAAATTTTTTAACCGTAACATCAAAACATTTACAATAACTACTTCAATTACTCTAAAAAAACATCCCTAAAAGAAAATATCCTGAGCCAAGCGAAATGTGTTGGCATGCGCCTCAACTATAATTTTAATATCTGGCGAATACCCTCCCCCCATAGAACACATTACAGGAAGCCCTGCGTTCTTACAGGTTTCTAAAACAAAACGATCGCGTGCTTTACACCCTTCTAAACTTAATCCTAGCTTCCCTAACTTGTCCGATGCTAAAACATCAACCCCACAAAGGTAATAGACAAAATCGGGTTGCACGGTTGCAATAAGTTTTGGCAACGTCTTTTGTAATACGTCTAAATACACGGCATCATTAGTAGCATTATCTAAAGCCACATCCAAATCACTTTGCTCTTTTTTAAACGGATAATTGCCTTTACCATGCATCGAAAATGTAAACACGCGAGGCTCTTTCTGAAAAATCTCGGCAGTACCATTGCCTTGATGCACATCTAAATCTACAATCAATACCTTTTTCACCAATTCGTTATCCAACAAATATCTAGCTCCAATAGCTTGATCATTCAACAAACAAAAAGCCTCACCCCTATTAGAATAAGCGTGATGCGTTCCTCCTGCGATATTCATAGCAATGCCGTATTTTAACGCATACGTACTTGCTTTTATAGTACCATCTGCAATAATAACTTCGCGTTCTACCAGAGCTTTACTCAATGGAAATCCTATTTTTCGCGCCGCCCTCGCATCTAATGTGAGGTCTTTTAAATGCCTGTAATAACTTTGCGCATGCACTTTTAAAATAAGCCTGTCTTCGGGTATTTCTGGCGTAAAAAAATGAGACGCATTACACGTCCCTTCATACAACAATTGCTCTGGAAGCAACTCGTATTTAAGCATAGGAAAGCGGTGGCCTTCTGGCAGTGGGTGTTTATAAATACTGTGATTCGCTATTTTAAGCATCTGTTCGGTGCAACTTAAGTTGTATGCGTTTTCGAGCTAGATCGACTTCTAAAACTTTAACTGTAATTTGTTGTTGCAAATGCACATGATCATTTACATCTTTCACAAAACTATCCGACAAGTTAGAGACATGAATTAATCCGCTTTCTTTAATCCCCACATCCACAAAACAACCAAAATTGGTAATATTGTTAACAATACCAGGGAGCAATTGCCCTTCCTGTACATCGGCTATGGTTTTTATATGCTCATGAAATGAAAAGACTTTAGCTTGTTCTCGAATATCAAGTCCAGGCTTTTCTAACTCTTTTACAATATCCTTTAAAGTAAGCAGTCCAACCGCATCATTACAATAGCGCTGTAATTCTAATGACTTTAGACGTTGGGAATTCCCTATAATAGCAGTTACAGATTGCCCTATATCTTTTGCCATTTTAGAGACAACAGCATAACGCTCGGGATGTACCGCCGAATCGTCTAAGGGGTCTTTAGCATCTTTAATTCTTAAAAAAGCCGCACCTTGCTCGAATGCTTTAGCACCTAATCGCGGTACTTTTTTAATGGCATTTCTAGAGCTAAAACTCCCATTTTCCGCACGGTAGTTAAAAATATTTTCTGCGAGCTTAGCCCCTATCCCAGAGACGTAACTCAGCAAACTTTTACTTGCTGTATTTATATTAACACCTACGGCATTCACGCAGTTTTCGACAACGCGGTCTAACTCTTGCTTCAATTTAGTTTGATCGACATCGTGCTGATATTGCCCAACACCAATAGATTTGGCATCAATTTTAACCAATTCGGCTAAAGGGTCTTGCAAACGGCGCCCAATAGAAACCGCGCCGCGTACTGTAACATCATGATCTGGAAATTCTTCTCTAGCGATTTGTGATGCCGAATAGATACTCGCACCTGCCTCACTAACTACAAACACCTGTACATCATGCTTAAAATCTATGCGTTTTACCAAGGCTTCTGTTTCCCGAGATGCCGTACCATTCCCTATAGCGATAGCCTCTATTTTATGCCCTTCTACCAAAGCCCTTATTCTTTTTATAGCACCCATAGCATCATTTTTAGGTGCATGAGGATATATAGTTTCATTATGTAGCAATTGGCCTTGCGCATCTAAACACACCAATTTACAACCTGTTCTAAATCCTGGATCTAAGGCCAGTACACGCTTTTCACCTAACGGGGCTCCTAATAGCAATTGTTTTAAGTTTTTGGCAAAAACAGCAATTGCGGCTTCATCGGCCTTGGTCTTTGCTATTTGTAACGCCTCATGACTTAAAGCGGGTAACAACAATCGTTTATAAGCATCTTTTACAGCCAGTTCTATCTGTACTGCACATGCATTGTCACTTTTAATAAGCCTACGCTCTATATATTCTAAAGCACGAGCATCGTCTATCGTAATTTTTATACGAATCACGCTTTCTTTCTCTGCCCTTAAAATCGCTAATAAGCGGTGAGAAGGCATGCGACTTAAACCTTCTTCCCAATCAAAATAATCTCTAAATTTTTGTGCTGTCTCGTCGTTAACCTTAGCCTTAACAACCTTAGTAGCGATCATCGCAAAACGTTCTAATTGGCGGCGTATACTATTACGAATATCTGTACGCTCATTAACCCATTCTGCAATAATATGGCGCGCGCCTTCTAGCGCTTCTTCTTCAGAATCCACAGTCCCTTTTACAAATCGAAATGCCGTAGATGCCAAATCATTTGCACGTTGAGACATTATAATTTTTGCTAAGGGCTCTAATCCATTTTGCCGCGCTTTTTCAGCCTTTGTTTTTCTGCTTTTTTTAAAAGGTAGGTACGCATCTTCTAGCGCTGTTAGCTCTTGGATTTTTGTGAGTTTCTCTTGTAATTCTACTGTTAACACACCCTGAGTTTCCAAGGCTTTAAGTATGGCTTTTTTTCTTTTCTCTAAAGCTTCGTATTGCGTTTTATAAGTTACAATTGCACCTACCTGTACCTCATCTAAGTTACCTGTATGCTCTTTTCTATATCTAGAAATAAAAGGTACAGTACAATCTTCTTCTAATAATTGTACGGTATTAGCAACAGCCTGTCTGGGCAGTTGTGTATAGGATACTATATAATCTATCATCTATCTCAAGCGCTTGTATAGCTCCAAAGTTATTTATTTAGATTCAAAAAAACCCAAAAAGTCTAAAACTAAATGGGTTTTTAAAATATATTAAAGTGCTACTTGTAATTTAAACCACCAATCTAAGGCCGTTATTAGTGTGCAGCGCTAGGTTACAGTCAAATTTTAAATTCAAAAACATTTAAATAGTCAATCCAAATACAATAAGACCAAGTGTAGCCTTAGTTGTGGCATATATAAATAAAGAAATTGCAAAATATAGTCATCAAGAATGTTAAGCCACTTTCTTGAGCAAATCAAAGCAAGGACATTTTTTACAACGTTTATGTTCTCCCTTTTTAAATTTTTTACAGCAACTGGATTTTACTTTCTCAGGCAATACAACGCCCAACTTTCGCAATTCTTTTTCAGCCTTTTTCTGTTTCTTTTTTTTGCCCACAATTGAATCCGTTTTCAAAACTGTTGGCAAAAATAAACTATTTTTATTAAATCTAAATAAGAATGTTTGTTAAATTTTATTCAGGACTAGCTGTCGCAGCGGTAGTTACCGTTAAATTCTCAATATCTCTATCAAATAAATAAAGTCCTCCTTTGTCATCTCCTATCATATTAATTTTATCTAAAATAGTACGCGCAACAGCTTCTTCCTCTATTTGCTCTGCAACATACCACTGTAAAAAATTATGAGTAGCGTAATCGCGCTCTTGAAGTGTAATGTGCACTAATTCGTTTATACTGTTAGAAACGAAAACTTCATGATCGTATAACTTCTCAAACATTTGTTTAAAAGAATCGAACGTAACATTTGGTGCGTTTAGCTGAGAAATTTTAGCGTGCCCACCTCGCTCATTAACAAATTTTACTAATTTCAGCATATGCTCACGCTCTTCATCGGATTGGGCATACATAAAATTAGACACGCCTTCAAGGCCTTTCACCTCTGCCCAACAGGCCATAGCCAAATATATTTGCGAAGATTCTGCCTCTACGCGTATTTGTTTATTTAATGCTTCTTGTATAGTATTAGATAACATAGTTTTTCCGTTTTTATGTAAAGTTAAAAATTTCCTACTTGCATTCCTTATTAAACCCATAAAAAAAGGCTATTCCATAATTAGAATAACCTTTTTCATTAAACTAGCAATTATAATATGCTTACTTCACTGTAAGCGTATATTGTGGTGTTGGGTTAAGTGGACAGAAGTACACATACTCACCCTTACTTAATTTCGTTGCTTTAGATTTTTCAACTTTTCCATCTTTAACAGCTTCTGTTACATAAGCTGTTTTGATATGGTTTTCTGGTTTACTCGCATCTTTACCTTTTGGTACTAACACTAAACCAACATCTTTACCAACATGATTGTTAGACACTTCAAAAACATAAGTTCCAGCATCTACAGTGATTGATTTTTGAGTAAACTCTCCTACTGTTTGCTCTAATGCTATGGTTTTAACTTTGTCTTGAGCATTAGTGTTATATACAAAGGCTAATGCGATTACTAAAATTGAAATTACTTTTTTCATGATTTTTAATTGTTTTGAGCTCTGGCTCGTCTTTATTGATTTGATTAAATATTAATTTTTATGTTAAACTGTAGCGTTTTCTAAAGGTTCTGCTACAGGAAAATCTATGTCTACTTGCGTTGTGTTATGTATGTAATTGGAAATTGTCTTTTCACCTACTAAAACAATAACATCTATTAAATTACCTTTAGAATAGCCTGCATTGAAAAATTGTTCTACAATAGCAGCGTCTGTTTTACCGCGTTGTTCTGTTGCCTTTTTAGCTAATTTTGCTAAGGCATCTAATTTAACATCGAATGACGCATATCCAGCTCTTAGCTCTAAAATTTGTGCCTCTGTAAAACCGTTCATTTTACCTATAGCTGTATGTGCTGATAAACAGTACAGACAATTATTTACCTGACTTACAGCCAAATTAACCACCTCCTTCTCTTTAGCAGATAAAGATGTTTTTGCGTTAGCAAAATTTAAGTAGTTCTCTAAAGCAGTATCACTGTGGGCATACGTAGCGTATAGATTTGGTACAAAACCTAATGCCTTGTTAAGGTTATCGAAAATGGCTTGATTATTTTCGCTTACGTCTTCTCTTGTTGGTACATTAAATGTGCTCATAATTTTATTTTTT